>NZ_SSDM01000227.1:0-29460 GCF_004794375.1 Microbacterium sp. K35
CAGGTCGCCGCCCGCGCCGCCACGGCGCAGCTCGCCGACACGGCGGGGCGCTCATCGACCTCGCTGCTCGGCATGGTGCAGAACCTCCGTGCCGGCTGGACGGACGCCCGTGCGGCACAGTCCGCATTCACCGGCATCGCCGGGTCCATCGGCGGCGTGCTGCGCGCCGTGTCCGACATGTCCGGCCTGACTCGGCTGGGCACCATCGCCCGGGCGGCCGCGGCGCAGGCGTCGCGCGCGTTCGCGTCGCTGGCCACGCAGGTCGGCGGACGCCTGGCCGCCGGACTGTCGAAGTCGTTGCGGTCGGTCGGCTCGACCGTGCGCGGCGCGCTCAGCCCGCTCACCGGGTACGTCTCCGCGCAGGCGACGCTCCTGGCGTCGCCGTTCGTGAAGCTCGGCTCCCGGGTCGCGTCGTGGATGAGCCCGGTCACCACCCAGGTGCGGGGCGCGTTCGCGAAGATCGCCGCCGTCGGCGGCCCGGCCGCTCAGCGCCTGGTCAGCAGCTTCGTCTCCGGTCTGCCTCGGGTGGGGTCGGCTGCGGCCTCCGCGTTCCAGGGCGTCGTCTCCGCTGCAGGCCGCGCGGCTTCCGCCGCGGGTGGTGCTCTCGGCCGCGGCATCCAGACAGCCGCCACCGGCGCGGTCTCCGCCGCCGCGATCGGCATCGGTGTCGCGTTCGGGAAGGGCTTCAGCCGCCTCACCGCGATCGACACCGCGCGCGCGAAGCTGACCGGACTCGGGAACGACGCCGAGTCCGTGAAGACCATCATGGGCGACGCGATGTCGTCAGTGCGCGGCACGAGCTTCGGGCTCGGCGAGGCGGCCACCGTGGCCGCCGCCGCAGTCGCGGCGAACATCAAGCCCGGCGAGCAGCTGCAGTCCCACCTCAAGAACATCGCGAACAACGCCTCCGCGGCGGGGCTCTCGATGGAAGAGATGGGGTCGATCTTCAACCGTGCCGCCACCCAGGCGAACGGTGTCCAGAACGACGTCATCAGCCAGCTCGCCGACCGCGGCATCCCGATCTATCAGGCTCTCGCGGACCAGCTCGGCGTCACCGCCGGCGAAGTGTTCGACATGGCCTCCCGTGGCGAGATCGACTTCGAAACGTTCTCGCGTGCGGCCGAAGCTGCTGCGGGCACCGTGGCCGCGGAGATGGGCAAGACCGTCCCGGGCGCGGCGAAGAACTTCCTCGCCGCGATGGGCCGCATCGGCGCGAACGCGCTCGAGCCCGTCTACTCCAAGATCGGGCCGCTGATCGCAGCGGCGACGTCCGCGCTCGGTCCCATCGAGGAGCGGGCCACGGCGTTCGGTGCCGTGCTGGTGCGCGTCGTCGGCCCCGCGATGGACTGGCTCACCGGCCTGTTCACCAAGATCGGGGAGGGCGCATCCCTCGCCGGTGCCGGACTGGGCGGGCTGACCGGTGTGCTCGCGCCGCTGGGCGCCGCGTTCGCGGCACTCGGGGCCGGGGGACTGGCCGGGGTCCTGTCCCGGCTGCCTCTGGTCGGGTCGATGCTCGGCGGGCTCACCGGCCCGCTGGCAGCCCTCGGTGGTCCCCTCGGGATCGTCGCGGCCGCGTTCGCGGGGCTCGCGCTGTCCGGCGGGGACTTCGCCGGGCTCGCGTCCGGGATCACCGGGATCGTCGACCAGATCGTCGCGGCCCTTCCCGGGCTGATCGACCAGGTCGTCTCGGTCGTGCCGTCGATCGTTGGCGGTCTGGTCGCGGCGATCCCGCAGCTGCTCACGGCGGCCGGGTCGATCGTGCAGAGCCTCATCGCCGGGATCGTCCAGGCGGTGCCCCTGCTGGTGCAGGGCGCGGTCGCGCTCGTGTCCGGGCTGATCGATGCGATCGTGTCGAACCTTCCGGCGATCATCGACGGCGCGATCTCCGTGGTGGGCGCTCTCGTCGAGGGCCTCATCAGCGCGCTGCCGGTCCTGGTCGAAGGTGCGCTGCAGCTGGTCGGTGGTCTGCTCACCGCGATCGTGGCCGCACTCCCGCAGATCATCGAAGGCGGCGTGCAGCTGCTCATGGCGCTCGTCATGGGCCTCGTGCAGTCGCTCCCGGTCCTGCTGCAGGCCGTGATCGACCTGGTCGCGGGCGTGACCCAGATGATCATCGACAACCTGCCGATGATCATCGAGGCCGGCATCCAGCTGCTGATGTCGCTGATCACCGGGCTGATCGACGCGCTCCCGATGCTGATCGACGCCGCGATCACCCTGATCGTCCAGCTGGTCTCGAACCTGCTGACGCAGCTGCCGCGACTGATCGAGGCGGGCATCACCCTCGTCGTCGCGATCATCACCGGGCTGATCGAAGCGATTCCGCAGATCATCGCGATGATCCCGCAGATCATCGAAGCGATCTGGAACGGCCTCGCCGAAGTCGACTGGCTCGACCTCGGAGCGCAGATTATCCAGGGCATCATCGACGGCTTCTTCAGCATGGTGGGATCTCTTGGCGACGCGGTCGGCGACATCGTCGACACGATCACCGACTTCTTCCCGCACTCGCCCGCCAAGCGCGGCCCCCTGTCGGGGTCGGGGTGGCGGCGGCTGAAGGAGTCCGGCCGTGCGACCCTCGACCAGTTCAACGCGGGAGCGAAGGACGGGGCGGGGGACTTCGGGGCGACGCTGGTCGACGTCGCGAAGGACGCCTCGGCCAAGGCGCAGCGGGCGATGACGACCGTCACCGCCACCGTCGCCGCGAACCCGCGACCGGATGGCGCGCCGAACGGTTCGCTGCGAAGTGGGACGTCCGACGCGCCGGTGGTGCAACAGACGAACAACTTCGCGCACCTGGACCCGGAGGTCGCTTCGCAGATGACGAAGAACGACCTGATGGCGACGTTGAGGGGGCTGCTGTGATGCACGATCTGCGGATCCGATCCGGTGGCCTCCTCATCGAAAGCGCACCCTGCACGGCATCCCGCCCGCGGGGGGCTTCTACGTCACCAAGGACGGCTTCGAGGGGTGGGAGGATTCGACCGAGCCGCGCTCGGAGTCGATCGCCCGCCCCTCGGAGCACGGCGACTTCGACTTCGAGGTGCTGCAGTCCGCGCGCGTCGTATCCGTCGAGGGCGTCATCCTCGCCCCGACCGGCCCCGACCGGGTGCGCCGAGGAAACCAGCTGCGCTGGCTCGGCGCGACCGGCGACGCATTCCAGGTCGAGGTCGACCTCTACGGGGAGACCACCTGGGCGAACGCGCGGCGGGGGATGACCCGGGTGAAGCCCGCCGGGATCCGGGAGGGGTTCCACTGCGCGACGTTCACCTGGCAGTTCGTCTGCCGCGACCCGCGCCGCTTCGGCGCGGTCCAGTCCTTTCCCGCCGGGGTGCCCGCAACCCACTTCGGCAACTTCCCCGCCTGGCCGACGTTCACGGTCACCGGCACCGCCCCCGGCGGGTACACGATCAACGGGCCCGGCGGGCGCCGCATCGTCGTCACCCGCGCGCTGACGGCAGCGCAACCGCACGTCATCGACACCGCCACCGGCGGGCTGCTCATCAACGGGGTACGTGTCGAAGGCGGCATCACCGTGTGGGAGCCGTGGACGATCGCGCCCGGCGTGACGGCGTTCGCCCACACGATCAGCGCCGGCGCGCTGCGCGTCGATGTCCGGGACACATTCGTCTGACGCCTGGAGGTGCCCATGCAGCACGCCGTTCTCGCCTGCCACGGCATCACCGGGGACGTGCTGGACCGGCTGCCGGTCACCGCGTTCACGTACGACCGGCTGCTGTCCGCCCGCGGCGACGGGTCCGCGACGATCCCGCTCGCCTCCCCGTGGCGCGACCTCGACTTCCGCGGACTGACCCGCCCGTGGGAGCGGATGCTCGCGCTCGTGCGCGGGGGACGAGTCGCCTACGCCGGGTACATCACCGGCCGGGAGTACGACTTCGGGTCGCCGCTGCTGCACGTGCAGCTCGGCGACCTGTGGGCGTTGCTGGAGAAGCGCCTCGCCGTCGACCACTCCATCAACGGCGTCGAGAAGTGGCAGGTCACGATCACCGCGTCGCTCGCCACCCACGCGAACGTCGCCCTGATCTGGGCGCGAGACAGCTACACCGGCACGCCCAGCGCGATGTTCCCCGTCACCATCCCCGGCCACGCCGACGCACCCGCCGTCACCCGCACCTACTACGGCTACCACCTGCAGACGGTGGCGGACATGTTCGCCGAGCTCGTCGCGGAAGGCCTGGAGATCTACCTCGAGCCGCGACTGAGCGAGCAGGGGAAGGTCTACTGGTACGTACGCGCCGGCATCGGCTGGACGAGCGGCCTGAGCCGAGACATCTACGTCTCCACCCCGACGTCACCCGTGACCGCGCTGAAGTGGCGCGAGGACGCCGCCCGGGTCACCAACAACGCCATCCGCGTGGGCGAGGGGTCCGAGCAGGACATGCTCACCCGATCCAACGTCAACCCGTCCTCACCGCTCCCGCTGCTCGAGCGGGTCACCGCATCGAAGACCGTGGCGGACAGTGTCCAGCTGCAAGCGCTCACCCTCCAGGACCTCAAGACGTTCGGCTCGCCGACCGAGCAGTGGGACGTCACCGTGACCGCCGACACCCAGATCGACATCGGCGACACAGCGCGCATGCACGTCGACCGCGACTGGTGGATCCCCAGCGGATGGCACTCGCGGCAGGCCGTCCGGATCTCCGGTGACCTGTCCGAGCAGATGCGCGTCGCGTTCCAGCCGACCGGAGGTGCCTGATGGTCGACCACCTCGACCTCAAGATGAGCTACGCCCAGCTCGTCCGCCTGATCAAGGATCAGACCACCGCGCTCATCCAGCGCTCCGGCATCGGCAGCGCCGGCCTCCGCGTGCACAGCGGCGGGTTCATCACCATCGAGAACGGCGGCCTGAACGTCGACGGCATCGCAACTGTCGCGGGCAAGCTCACCGGCAGCGGCACCTTCGACTGGTGGGGTCCCTCGATCCTGCGAGGCGAGGTCAACGTCACCGGCGACCTCTACACCTCCGGGCAGATGGGCATCGCCGGGCTACTGACCGTGGCCGGCGCGACGACGCTGAACGGCGCCGTCACGATGAACAACGACCTCACCCTCGGCACCGGTCGCGTCCTGGCCGGCCCGCTGCGGATCGACCGCGCGGGCGGCTACGGCGGCCGCGTGTACTCGTCGAGCATCCTCGTGCTGGAAGCAGCGAACGCCGTGCTCATCCCGAACGACGTCGACATCCGCGGAATCCTCCTCACCGACGGCCTCGACGTGGACGGGCCGAAGAACTTCCGGATCGACCACCCCACGAAGCCCGGCTACTGGCTGCGCCACGGCTCGACCGAATCACCGGTCTCCGGCACCGAGTACACCGGCACGGCCACCATCGGGCCGGACGGGTCCGTCGAAGTCGAGCTGCCGGACTACTTCGAGGCGCTGAACAAGCCCGACGGCCGGACTGTGCACGTCACCGCGGTCGGGCGGCCCTTCCTCGTGGGTGCCGACAAGCCCCGTGACGGGAAGGTCACGATCTACGGCGACCCGGGCCGCGACGTCGACTGGATTGTGAAGGCCGAACGCGAAGGGGCCGACTTCCCCCTCGAGGAGAAGATCCCGACCGAGCCGGAGCCCGAGGCGGAACCCGAGCGGACGCAGGAGCCCGAGGGTCCCGCGGATGAGCCCGCATCGATCTGGGAGCTTCCCGGCGTGCGGGCAGGAGAGGAGTAGCCATGGGTGGACTCGTCATCGAAACCGTACGCCCCGGGGTGCAGTTCGTCCCGGTCGCGGCCGCCGCGTTCCGCCGAGCCAACGCGCAGGTGCGGGCCGAGTTCGGGCGCGACATCGACTCGAACTCCACGTATCGGTCCTGGTCGGACCAGATGCTCATGTTCACGAACTGGAACCGGTACGTCGCCTCCGGTCGGCTGCCGGCGCTGTACCCGGGGCACAGCAAGGCCGTGCATCCGTCGGAGTCGTTCCACGTCAGCGGGCTCGCGCTCGACTCCGACGACTGGAAGATCCCGCGGATCGTCGCGATCCTCGCCGAGCACGGCTTCATTCGTACCCGCCTGCACGTGCCCGGTGAGGACCACCACTTCGAGTACGTCCAGAAGCGCGACCGCCACTTCGGCGAACCGATCCCCACCGGCAGCGCGACCGCGCCCGCCACCACCGCACGACCCGAGTCCGAGGAGGACGAGATGCCCGATTCCATGTTCGCGATCGTCGACGGCGTGCCGTCCTGGTGCTGGCTCAACTGGGGCACCGGCGCTCTCATCGCCGTGCACACCCAGGCCGAGGCCGACTGGATCGGCTCCTACATGGGGTCGATCCGGCAGGATCTCCGGTTCGCTCGCGTCAACGGCGCGCAGGTCACGGATGGCGGCACCGAGCTCTACAAGAACAAGCTCGCCATGTTCGGGCTGCTCTGCCCGAAGCCGACCATCCAGCGGGGCGGCTTGTCCGACGGGGACTTCACACGCCTCGAAGCGATGATCACCGCCGGCGTCAAGGACGCGCTGACCGGCGTCGCCTGATGCGCCCGCGCGTAGCCGGGGGAGGTGCGCATGGCTGAGGAGCTCCCACCGTCCCTGTTCAACATCCTGCGCAGCGACCTCCGGGATACGCGCACCGAGATCAACGGACGCCTCGACGGGCTCTCGCGCGACATGGTCACCGCCTCGATGCTCGCGCAAGTCCAGGCGAACCAGAAGGAGCGCGACGACCGGCAGGACGCGCGACTCCGCGACCTCGAAGAGGCCGACACCGAACGTGAGAAGGAAGCGCGCCGCATCGCGGAGGAGCAGCGGAAGACCCGCGCGCAGCAGATGTTCTCCATCGGCCTCGCCGGATTCGGTGCCCTGCTCTCCGTCATCGGCGGAATCGTCCTCTGGACCGTGACGACCGGTCTGCAACAGATCGCAGGAGGTTGAGCATGTTCTCGACGAAGATGTGGACCGTCGGCTACAAGGTCATGGGCGCGCTGATCGTCGTGCTCGTGCTCGGTGCGATCGTCCTGGTCTCGCTGAACAACGCGCAGCAGCGCGCCGAGAACCAGGACATGTACGCCGACCTGCAGGCGTCGCAGGCCAACGCGCAGAGCCTTTACGAGCAGCTGCTCGCTGAGGGCGTCGAGCCGGAGGGCGAAGCGCCCGCCGAGGTCGTCCCCGGACCCGCAGGAGATCCCGGCCCGCGCGGACCGTCTGGCCCTGCAGGCGATGACGGCCAGCCCGGCGCGGCAGGGCTCCCAGGTGCACCCGGCGCGAAGGGTGACACCGGCGACCCCGGACCGCAGGGCACACCGGGAGCCACCGGCCCCAAGGGCGACACGGGCCCCGCTGGGCCTCCCGGCGCCACCGGCGCGACCGGCCCCACCGGACCCGCAGGTCCGCTCTGCTCCGACGGGTCCACGGCCGTAACCGGCTGGATCACCATGGCCGGCACCGAGCTCGGCCCGTTCACCCCGACGCAGGCGACCGTCTGCGTCCACCCAACGACAGGAGTCACCCCATGAGCAAGCTCACCGACCGCACCTGGTGGAAGGCAGCGCTGCTGCGCGCTCTCTACACGGCCATCGCGATCGTCCTCCCGTACCTCGGCGGCGCGCTGCTCGCCGATGTCCCGTGGATCACCGCGGCATCCGCGGCCGCCCTCGGCTTCCTCGCCTCGCTCGCGACGTCCCTCGCCGGACTCCCCGAGACGCAGGGCACGAACCTGCCCTGGTGGCTCGCCGCCGTCGAGCGCGTCGTCAAGACCTTCGCCCAGGCCCTCGCCGCCGGATTCCTCGGCGCGACACTGCTCTCCGACGTCCCCTGGTCGACCGTGGTCCAGGCCGCACTCATCGCCGCGCTCACCTCGCTGCTGCGCCTCGTGCTCGCCACGCTTCCGCAGGACCCGACGATGCAGCCCTCCGACGGCATCACGATCCGCGGCCCGCTTCGTCTCTCGGGGACAGCGATCGTTGTCGACCAGGTGAACCACTTCGACACCACGGACCCGCGCGAGGCGGCAGAGCTCACGTCCACGCAGCTGCGTCGAGACCTCAAGGGGGAGTGATGGCCGTCGTCACCTTCACGCTGACCGACTTCGGACTGGAGACGCTCACCGACAAGTCGCCGCGCGTCATCTTCACGCCGTCGTCGGCTGGCGTGAAGGGGGCGCAGCTGTTCCCGACGACCCCGATCGTCACGATCCCCGACGCCGCCGGCAACGGGTCCGTCACGCTCGAGGCGACCGACGGGGTCGTGCCGACCGTCTGGTATTCGGTGTCGATCGAGCACCTGCAGCCCGGCGGTGAGTACACGCACTACGACGTGCTCGGCTATCGGCTGTTCGTGCCCGAGCAGGGCGGGCCGATCGGTTCGCTCCCGGGTGCACCCCTGTCGCCGCAGAGCGTCCTCGTGTCCCTCGATCCGCCCCCGCCCGGATACAAGGGCTGGTGGCTGTATTCCCCCGCGCAGGGGCAGGAGATGCCCCTCGACGACCCCCTCATCGGGGAGCTAAGGCTGGTGAGCTGACATGGCCGACATCATCCCCATCACGAACCTCCGCGGGCCCGCCGCACGCATCGTCGGGATGACGAAGGAAGTCCTCCCTCCGGGCGTCGAGCCGGACGTGGAGATGACCGGGCCGGACCAGGGTCGGGAGTTCCACTTCAAGCTGGCGCAGCCGGACTCGGTCGCTCAGACCGGGATCATCGAGAACGGCGATCTGATCGTCACGTTCGAGTCCGGGAAGGTGGCGAACGCGGGGCGGGCCCGCGGCGCTGACGGTCTCAGCGGCACGGATGGCGTGCCGACGGACGAGGCGATCGGCACCGCGATCGGCACTGCAGGCACCAGCGCGTCGAAGACCGCTGTGCGCGAGGTCGCGGGCATCATCGACGGCCTCGTCGCCGATGACGTCACCGACAACCGCGCACGAATCCAGGCATGCCTCGACAAGGGCGGTAGCTGGGTGCTCCCCGCGACCCCAGGGCGCTACCTGGTGAACGGGGCGCTCGAGCTCGCAATCCCGGGCACATCGCTCGACGCTTCTGGCGCTCCGATCCGGCAAGGCGTGGACGGCCAGGCGCTGTTCAACGTCACCGCCTCCGACGTGACGATCAATGGGGTCGACGCGATCGGTGACCTCGACTCGCTCGACATCACGGGCATGAACGCCGCGTGGGAGATGTCGATCATCGCGTCGCGGTGGACCGTGATCAACGCGTACACGGGCGCGCACCGCCTCTCGATCCCGTGGGTCCGGGGGCGGGGCTTCGACTCCGTCGTGCGCGTCACCAGCTGGGACCGGACCGCCGGCGCGATCGGCAACCGGGTGAAGGACGTGTCGATCGGGACGCTCCTGTGCGAGAACGTCGAGTTCGGTCTGGTCGCGCACGGCACCGAGCGGCTGTCCTACCAGGAGATCAAGGGAAGCTACTGCTGCCCGGTGGCCGGCCCGCGGCCGCCGCACCTGGTGTACTTCTCGGGGAGCAACGGCGAGAACATCGACGCGTCATGCGGAAGCGCGATCGCATCCGGCTTCGAGGGTGGCGTCGTCCCGGGGCAGGCGTTCCAGTTCAAGGGCATGCGCGGTGGCCACGTCGCGTCGCTCCTCGCCCAGGGATGCCCGGGCGTGCTCAACGTCATGGACTCAACCGACTTCGCGATCGACTTCGTCTCGTCGCTCGGCGACACCTGCGTCGACCCGTACGGATCGATCGCGCTCTCGCAGACGACCACCCTGAGCAATGTCCGCATCGCGCGGGCTGTGGTACGCATGGTCTCCGACGGGATCCCCTTCCGCCTCACGTCGGGGGCGGACTGCCGGTTCGGCGAGTTCGACTTCGAGGTGAAGCACACCACCGCCGGCACCCTGCACGACGTGAGCCTCGCTGGCGTCCGCAACTCGATCGAGTCGGTGCGAGTGCAGAACATCGGGGCGAAGGCATGGCGGGGTCTCGCGCTCTGGTCTGGTGCCGGCCACCGGGTCGGGCGCATCGTCCTCGAGGCGATGCGCATCGGCGTGGAGGTGCGCGGTACGGCCACCGGCGCGAACATCGCGTACGACCCGGCGACCGTCACACTGCATCCGACCGACGGGCTCGCGAAGATCATGGTCGCTCCTGGCGCCGCGCCGACCCTCGTGCTCCCCAGCACACCCTCGGCCGCGTCGCGGGTGCGCGTGATCGACGACTTCACCATCGCTCCGGAGACGTTGAGCGGGCTCGGCCCTGGCTGGACCACACAGCTCGGTACCTGGGCGGTTGACTACGCGTCGGGTGAAGCAGGCGAGACCGCCGGCACGGCGCAATCGAACGCGTATCGGGACGCCGGCGTGGCGAACGTGTCGCTCGAGGTCGACGTGAAGCTCCGGGGCCTGCCTGGGGTGATCGCGCGCCGCATCTCCGCCACGGAGTACCTGGTGGTCTACCTGAGCACCACGGCCGTCACGATCGCCAAGCGCGACGGCACGCTCACCACCCTCGCGACCCAGGCCGGCATGTACCAGCAGGACCGCTGGTATCGGCTTCGGGTGGACGTCTTCGGAGCGGTCGTGAACGTTGCGGTCAACGACCTCCCGATCCTGTCCCACACGCTCGCGGGCGGCGATGAGACGAAGTTCGGCACCTCCACGATGCACGGCTTGTTCTCGTCAGCCTCGGCGGGCGCGTCGAAGTTCAAGCGGTTCCAGGTGTCGCGCATCTGAACCGGAATGACCCCCACTTGCCTTCGGGCGGGTGGGGGTCATTCGTCGTTGGACCAGGATTCGCGCAGATCCGCGCGCCTCGTCCATGCGATCCAGGCGCCACCAGCGATCATCGCGATACCCACGAGTCGGGCCGCCCAGTGATCCACGATCCCGGCCACGGCGAGACCGACCAGCATCATCCCGAGGGCGAGGACCACGCTGAACTTCATGCGACGAGAGTACCGGAATGCCAGCGCACTAGTGTGGCCTCTATGCGCGTTCAGCCCCCAACGCCGAGACGGATCGTCGGCGACCCCACGCGCATGCGGGTCGAGCGCTTCCCTGTGACGATCCTGCTCGGCATCCAGCTCGCCGCCATGGTCGTCATCCCGGCCGCTGTGAAGGGCACGGAGCCCCTCGGTCTGATCGCCGGAATCTGTGCTGTCGCCGTGGTCGTTGCGCTGTACATCGAACTGATGATGCAGCCCATCAAGATGCCGAACTCCACGGCCCGCCCCGTCGCAACCCGAGCCGCGTTCACGGTACTGACGGTGGGGATCATCGCGACGGTGGTGTCGTCGATCGGTGGGCGTGGCTCCTACGCGGTGCAGATCGGCGTCGCGACAGAGTCGCCAATCGTCTCGATCGCTGCGCCGTTCACCCTCTGGGTGCTGTTCGGTGTTTCTCTCATCCTCTGGCTGTTCCGTCAGGGCCAGGTGAGCCGAAAGGCGGCGCTCTGGGTGTGCGCCATCGTCGCCGTCGTATGCCTGGTGGAGGGGCTCGCGCGGGCCATCCTGGGGCAGTCGGCTGCGCTGATCTTGACCGTGCTGATCCTTGCGATGTACGCGAAACTGATCCGCCTTCGCACCCTCGTCATCGTGCTCGCGGCGATCCCGATCCTGTGGCCGCCGATATACGACTTCCGTGACTCGCTACGACGCGCGGCCGTATCGGGGCCCGGCGCCGTGAGCGCTGACGCACCGCTCGAACGGCTCCAGCTCGACACGCAGATGGCGCTCGTCGGTCGGCTTGTTCCGCGCCCAGCCGGACTCGAAGTGCTCGATATGCCCACGCTTGTTCGTATCGGTCTGATCCCTGGCTTCCTCGATTCAGATCGGCCCGCGCTCAACACCGGATCGCAGATGAGCGTCGCGCTCGGCGGTGCACCCACGAGCTCGCAGTCCGCAACGATGCTCGGCAACGTGTACATCTTCGAGGGCTGGGTGGGCATCGTCGTGTTCGTCATCCTGCTCACCCTGGTGATGGGCTTCCTCTTGCGACGCGACAACCCGTGGGCGCTGACCGGTATCGGTCTGGTCTACTCCTACGGGATCTCGTTCAACGCGTCCTACCCGGATGTCATCCCGCGCATGCTCCAGGCGATGATCTCGCTCGCGATCGCCTACATTCTGGTGCGTGCGCTGTCAGGACCCAAGGCGCGCGCGGCCTCGGACGCGCGCGTGGTTCAGCGAGCTGAAGTTCGAGACGCTGCTCGGGCCAGGACCGCGCCCGGTGCTCGTCGCTTGCACCGATGACGTCCCGGGCATCAAATTACCCCCTGCGTAGAGGCCCGGGACGGGAGTCATCGTCTGTGCCGAAGTTCCCCAGAACATCGTCGCCCCAGCGTTGCAACAGATGGTGCTCCTTGTGAGCACGGGGGCTGTGCTCACGCGAATAACTCTAGTCGCGCGAGTAATTCGATTCTGGGTGGTTGCCGAGAGCTCGGTTCCGCGCGTGGCAGCGGTTGAAGTGTGGCCTTCGAACGGGCGTTGGAAGGCTGCTCTCGTCCGTGACGAGTCGCGCGACGGGTCAGGGCTCGGATCGCGTCTTGTGGCTGCGATTCCGTACGAAGCCGAAGATGAGCGTCCCGAGGAACAGGATGATTCCGATGATGGCTAGCCAAAGGAGCCCCTTGATGGCGAAGCCGACAACCGCCAAGACGGCCCACACGATGAGCAAGATAACGAGGACTGTCCACATGTCGCTCACGCTACGCGCATCGACTCGGGATAGATATGCCAACTTCGGTGAGTTGCCTCGCAGTTGGAACACCCACGCGGTGACGATTCGTGCCCTCGCCGGTCGGCGCTTGAAGCTGTGAGCACGCACATCTTCGGGGCGTAACGTTTGAAGATGAACGCACAATTGAAGAACGTAGAACCGCTGGGGCTCAAAGCGGTCATGCTCAGCTCGCTTCCGGCGACGCTCATGACGGATGATGCCCCGGACCGCTACACCGTTGAAGCGGTGTTCACGCGTCAGGCCGATCGCGACGAAGTCGCCGCGATCCACGGGGTGCCGATGCGCGACTTTCTTTCCGCCCGTGGATATCCGACGGTGGAGTTGAAGGTCTCAGATCGCCGACTGGAGATCGCCAACACCAATCTGCCTGAGTTGCGAGACGGCCTTGCCGCAGTCATCGCGGAACAGTTGGTAGAAATCAACCGGCGCCTCGTCGCGGAACGACTCGTGTCCGCACTGGGGCTCGAGAAGGCTTCGGCGCGCGAGCATGAACGAGTCGCGCTCGTCGCATCGCTCGCCGAGTCCGTGGTGTTCGCCGCGGGAGCCCACACCGCGTACAGCGACGACGCATCCCGGGCGAGCGACTGGGAAGAGGAGGGTGGGGCCCCCCTAAGTTAGGGGCTCCACCGCTGGGAGGTCATCATGGGTGACACCGCTTCGGTCATCCGAACTCGCCCGCGTGACCGTGCCGCGAGTTCGTTCACGGCTCTCGCGCAGCAGGTGCGTGACGCTGGTCTGCTCCGCCGACGATACGGGTACTACTGGACCAAGTTGGTTGGGGCCCCTCTTGCGGTCGCGCTGGGTCTCTTTCTCTTTGTGTGGTTGGGAGACACCTGGTGGCAGTTGTTTGTGGCCGCAGGATTCGCGGTCCTTTTCACTCAGATCGCGTTCCTAGGTCATGACGCGGCGCACCGGCAGATCTTCGTCTCAGGCCGGTGGAACGACTGGGTGAGTCTCATCCTTGGTGACTTGCTTGTGGGCATGAGCTATGGATGGTGGCAGCACAAGCACACCAGGCACCACGGCAATCCGAACAAGCTCGGTGTCGACCCGGACATCGAGCTTCCGGTCATCGCTGTCACTGACGAGAGTGCCAAGAAGTACCAGCGTGGGCCGTTGCGGTGGCTGCGCGCACATCAAGGGTGGTTCTTCTTTCCGATCCTTCTTCTGGAGGGAGTTTCCCTTCACGCGTCTGGAGTCCGTCGGGTGTTCGCTCGAGGGCACCTGGATCGTCGATGGGTGGAGATCGTGTTCCTCGGGGTCCGTATCGGTGGCTACCTGGTCGTTGTCTTCTTGGTTCTTTCGCCAGGGATCGCTTTCACATTCCTCGCCGTGCAACTCGGGCTCTTCGGCTTCTACATGGGCGTATCGTTCGCGCCGAATCACAAGGGCATGCCGGTGGTGCCACGCGATCTGAGGCTCGACTTTCTTCGTCGCCAGGTGATGATGAGCAGGAACGTTCGTGGTAGCAGGCTGCTCGATGTTGCGATGGGGGGATTGAACTATCAGATCGAGCATCATCTTTTCCCCTCCATGCCACGCCCTCATCTCCGCCGCGCAGCGCCCATCATCGAGGACTACTGTCGCGCACAAGGCGTGCCCTACACCGGGGTAAGCCTGTTTCGGTCATACGCCATCGTTGTCGCGTACATCAACCGGGTTGGGTTGGGCGAAAGGGATGCTTTCGCCTGCCCGCTCGTCGAGGCGAGAGCCTCGATCGGATCAACTGCTTACGTCGCGTGAGGTGTGGGTTATGGGCTGATCCGATTGCGCGTAGTGTTGCAAGCAGAGCGCAGCTCGGGACTCTGGGGAGAACCCTTGTGAAGGCTCCGGTTGAGGGGCTCTTGCCCCGCGGTTGCGATTCGCCCGCCGCGCGAGAGCCCTTCTCCTGTGAGGCGGATCGAACTACAGGTTCCAGTCCGCCCAGTCGTCGGGCAATAGTCCCATCGCTGCGGCTTGAGCGGTCGGATCGACGCAGACCGTGACCCTGGTGTGGGCGCCGATGAGTACGCTGACTAGGCTGCCTGCGGTGGCGAAGGTAACGAACGCGGCGGTGTCGCTGTGGGCGGCGGCCTCGATGCGATCCATGAGAGCCACCACGTCGCTACCCGGTGGAAGCGGGTAGGTCTCGTCGTCGAACGTAATCGTCGTGCTCTGCGTCATGATCACCTCGATGTTGGTGCGCGCTGGCCGCCCGCCCCTTGAAGGCTAGCTGCGTGGTCACAGGTGCGACCGGGGGTTGCACTCCGGGATCGATCGTGCGCGGTATTGCTCCCACCTGGTGGGTTGCCTCGTGACTAGGGATAGCGGTCGCGTCGACGGGATCGGAGCGATGGGCGGCTGCGGAAGTCCCTGGCAGCCGCCGTGTCCTCCGCCCGAGCATCCAGACGCGGTAGGTTCCCAGCATGAGTGAGCGGAGCCGATGGCGGGAATGGATGGCCGCGACCGATGACGAGCTGCACCGGCTGACCGGGTTGCGGTCCGACCGGCTCGTGCGTTGGGACTATCTGGGGGCCTTCGAACGTGGTCTGAGCCCGAGGGAGGCTGCCAGTCGCGCGGCGGCTGAGGCGGAGTGAGCGGATTGATGCTGACGCGCCGACCGGAATGGACGGGGCACGACTGAACTCACCCTGGTGAGACGCTTCGAAGGCGCTTCAGCTCCACCGCGGCGCGACGCACAATGGGTCCTAGAGTGGCCTGGCGCAGCCCTTGGCGGGGTGGTCGCTCGACTCGCGCCCCCTCCCTGTCCCCCGGGGAGGGGGCTCCTGCGGTTCTGATCCTGGGGTGGTGATCGCGCACTGCTCGCCAGCGATCGCGGCCGCTGTCGATCCCGTGCTGCTGAGAGGATGCGAGCATGAAGAGTCCGGCGAATGTGGGCGCCGCAGAGCCTTCCGATGCCGCACGGCGCCGTTCCTGCGACATCGCAGTTCGCATCTTGGAGAACCTGGCGGAGCGTGACGCTCGCCTCGAGGCAGGCTCTACGGCAGCGGTGACAATCGAGGGGGAGGAGTGTATGGCTCGCGCGACCCATCTAGGCTGACAGGCACGCGGTCGGAGAAATCGCTGACGCCTTCCGCCCAGTCGCTCACCTCCTCGGCGATGTACACCACGGTTCGCGGCGTCGGCTTGAGGAAACGTGGACCGGCGCCGCGGAACCTGAGATCGCGTACTCGCCAAAGCGGAAGCTTCGGCACGAGGACGCTGAGCGACGACTCGCTCACGTAGGTTCGCCGCCGCAGCGTGGCAAGATCGGCGTCGGCGTAGACGTATCGGCGATCTGGGCTCGGAGGAGTGCGGTACCCGGCGGCGGGACCCAGCACCCAGTCCGTGGCGACAGTAGCTTCCAGCCAGCGTCGAAAGAGGAGCTCGTCGAAGAGTGTCTGCCCATCCGTCAATGTCCATACCGGAGGGCCAAGACCTGCAGGGGAGCGCAGAAGCGCCAAGAGACGCGCGGGCGTTAGCCCCGGCACTACCGTCCCGGCTTCCCCTAGAGTCAGCCACGTCGTTTGATGCGAAGGGCGCGTTGTCATGCCGGCGAGTCTAGGGCGACCCTCGCAGCGGTAGCCTCCGGTATGGCGTCGCGCCAGTCTTGCTTCGATCATCCGAGTATGGACGTCTCACATTCGTCTCACATGGCGAAGTTCGCGGGTGTCCCTCTCTGTCTGTTGATGTCGGCTACCGTTTGGAGAAAAACCCTGATCACAAGGGTATAAACGGGTCTATGTCCGTGAGAGTCGGTACGTGTCGTATCGTGTTTTGTCGACAAGGGGTCGCAGGTTCAAATCCTGTCAGCCCGACCAGAAAGCCCCGGAAAATCAATGATTTTCCGGGGTTTCGTCGTTTCTGCAGGGCGACAAATCGGCGCATGTCACCGCTAGTGTCACCGCTAGAAACAGGGAACCCTGCGTGCCGTCGTGATCGCACACGCCACCATCGTCCACCACGTGTACGCAGACCGCGGCGATCTGCTGCCGCTGTGCGGCGTCATCCCCGGTCCCGGCGATCCTGGTCTGGGGGAGGCCCACCTCTGGCACACCGGTCACGGCCCGATGATGCTGCGCGCGCATTACGACATCGGTGACAGCTGCTGCACCCCCTGCCTCGAGTACGCGGTCGAACAGTCGCGTCCGTAGGAGATGACAGGATCGGAAGCATGCAGATCGAGAATGACGCTCCGCGACCTCGAGTTCTCGCGATCAAACTGACAGACGCCGAAATCGAGGCGCTTCGTACTGCCGTGGGGACCTTTCAACGACCGAGAGCATGCATGACGTTCACGTCGACGAGCACGACGTGCTGATCCATGTGAACGCCGATTTCTCTGACGCGGCTGGCTTGTTCTCGCGGCGGATCGCTTTTGCAGGTCCCACCGAGACGAAGCAACCACGCTTTGCGGTTGCATCGGGTTCCGGTTCGTCGAGCCACACGCCACCGACGCGGGCTCGCACGCAGTCTAAGCCAGCCCACTCGCTCGAACTGACAGAGTGCGCGACCCAATCCGGTCTCGCCGCGCTCCTTCGGAGAAGCTGCTGGCCTGCCGAGCAAGCCACCTATGCGGGTTTCCCGTCGGACAACGCGGCCGCGCACGATTCCACCTCAGAGATCAGACGATTCCCCTTCCAATAGGATGAGTGACGCCGTTGTCACGCTCGAGTAGCTGTGGGCTCGGTCAAGCACAGTACGTCCGAGCAGGGAGAACGCTGATGATCAGAGACGCTCACGAGGCGAACGAATCCGTCGCTCCGAATGACTTCGAGATTGCGCGCCTCCGCGCCGCGCTGCCGGAGTACTTCGACAAGGATGGCGGCTTCATGGTCGATCGTCTCCAAGACGCGCTACGCGCCGGCGACGTGAACCTGACCCGCGAAGGTTACGAGCTCAAGTTCCTCGGCAAGTCGTACGCCAAGTATCTAACGTCGACGCGAACCGAAACCGTCGTCGTGCCGGATCTTGCACACAATGCGGAGGAAGGGAACGCCGCGTCAGAGAACCTCTACATCGTCGGCGACAACCTTGACGCTCTGAAACACCTCGTTGGTTCGTATAGCGGTCAAGTGAAGTGCATCTACATTGACCCTCCGTACAACACCGGCTCGGACGGTTTCGTCTATGTCGATGACTTCCGGTTCACTGCGAAGCAGCTCGTCGAGAAGATCGGTCTGAGTGACGATGAGGCAAACAGGATCATCGATCTACAGGGCAAGTCGTCGCACTCGGCATGGCTGACCTTCATGTACCCGCGCCTTGAACTTGCGAAGCTGCTGCTCGCGGATGACGGGATCATCTTCATCAGCATCGATGACAACGAGCAGGCGAACTTGAAGGCGCTATGCGATGAAGTTTTCGGTGAGCAGAACGCGATTGCGAACTTGGTCTGGAAAAGCAAGTCAGGCGGAGCGAACGACTCCGGTCAGATCGCGGTTGATCACGAGTATGTGGTCGCCTACGCGCGAAATGCCGAAGCCGCTGGCCTCGGGATGGACCCGCTTGCATCTGCCACGACGTCCTACAACCGCTCTGATGAGAACGGGCGCTACTCGCTCGAGCGCCTCGACAAGCAAAACCTTACCTACTCGGAGTCGATGGACTACGTGCTCGTTGATCCGGACGGTGCGGAGTACCATCTTGAGCACAAGGATCCGGAGAGCCCCAACGCCATTTGGCGATGGTCGAAGGACACCGTGGCGGAACGAATGTCAGAGATCGTGTTCGAGAACGGCCGCGCCTACACGAAAAATTATGAGAAGGACGCCGGCAAGCCGCGGTCCCTGCTTATCGACGATCGGTTCGGTCGTTCCCGCACGGGCAGCACCGACATGGCGACCTTGTTCGGCGGGAAGACCTTTTTCAAGAATCCCAAGCCGGTCAAACTCATTTCACATCTGATCCGCATCTCGACGCGTCCGGATTCGCTGGTACTGGATTTCTTCTCAGGTTCGGCGACTACTGGCGAGGCTGTGGCTGCTGTCAATGCTGAGGACGGAGGATCACGCCGCGCGATTCTGGTCCAGCTCCATGAACCGGTCGTTCCTTCCTCGAACCGTTATTCGAAGGCCGCGTTTGCTGCCGGCTACAAATACATCGACGAGATCGGTCGTGCCAGGATTGCCAAGGCCGCGGCAAAGATCAAGGCGGACACTGGTGCCGACATCGATTACGGCTTCCGCCTCTTCCGCTTGGAAGAGCCGAGCGAACGAACCCTGGATGAGCTGCAGTCGTTCGATCCGAGCGCGAACGACGCGTTATTCAGTGGTGATTTCGTATCAAAGTTCGAGCTCAACAAAACCCCCGGCGACCAGGTCGCGCTTTCGACTTGGTTGCTTCACGACGGCTTCGGACTGACCCCCGAGGTGCAGAACGTCAAACTCGACCAGTACGAGCTCCGCCTGTGCGGAGACTCCGGCTACGTCATCCAGCCCGGCCTGACCAGCGCGGACCTCCTCGCCCTTGTGACCAAGATTGAAAAGGGTGAGCTTGACCTGAACAGGCTTGTCGTCTTCGGATACTCAGTGACGTTCTCAGTGATGCACGAGCTGAAACAGAACCTGAAGTCGCTCAAGTCAGGGCGCACGGTCTCCGTGATTGAACGGTTCTGACATGCAGATCCGGCTCCAGACACTCGAGCATCAGCAGCGCGCGCTCACAGCGCTCACCAAGGTCTTCGATGACGTTGACCTGGATCGTGGCACGCCACCCGAGGCGAACGTGACGTTCGACGTGGCCGACCCTCAACTCGCGCAGAACATTGAGGCGATTCAGTCTGGCGTTCTCGACGGCATCGACCCGATTCCACGTACGTGGCGCAGTCGCGTCGATGACGGTGTGCTCGGCGTCGACGCGAAGATGGAGACCGGCACTGGCAAGACGCTGGTCTACACCCAGCTCATGTACGAGCTCAACCGGCTTTACGGTTTCACGAAGTTCATCGTCCTCGTGCCATCGACTCCGATCAAGGAGGGCACCAAGGCGTTCATGAAATCGGATTACGCCCGAAAGTACTTCGCCGATGCCTATGGTGGCCGGCTGAGTCTTCAGTTGGACGTTCTCGATCCACAGAAGCGCTCCAAGGGACGGAAGATGTTCCCTAGCGCTATCGCGAGCTTCGCACACGGCTCTCGCCTCTCCCGTGGCCGGATCTCTGCACTCCTTATGACCGATGGGATGCTTCTCTCGAAGGCATCGATGTCCACGGACTACGACCAGACCGTCTTGGGCACTGCGAGTGTGCCGTACGAGGCGCTTCGAGCGACCCGTCCGATCGTGATCATCGACGAGCCTCACCGCTTCCGTCGGGAAAACAAGGCGTATCAGGCAGTCGTCGATGAGATTCAGCCACTGGCGATCTTCCGTTTCGGTGCAACGTTCCCGAAGCTCGACAAGAGCGGCAAGGCGGACTACAACAACCTCGTTTTCAACCTCGGTGCCGTCGAGGCGTTCAACGAGCAGTTGGTGAAGGGCGTTCAGATCCAATACCCTGCAGACGCCACCGGCGAAACGACGCGTCTGAAGCTGACCAGCCTGTCTGCGCGGAAGCCGAAGCATGCGACCTTCCAGAATCTGGACACGGGCAAATCCCTCGCACTCGATCTCGACGAATCGCTCGCGATTGCTGACGGGGCTTTCGCTGGCATCACGATCACATCGATCGGCAAGCCTAACCACCCGGTGATTAAGTCGGGCGTCACGCTTTCCAACGGCCAGGTGCTCGCGACTGGCGACATCCTTGCGGCCAAGGTGTACTCGGACACTTACCAGACCCTGATGATGGAGCAGGCGCTCAAGAATCACTTCGAGGCGGAATGGGAGAACTTCCGGCGCACGAGCAAGGTAAAGACGCTCACGCTGTTCTTCATCGATTCGATCGAGTCATACCGCGGTGGTGACGATACGAGTGGACACCTGCGCGTTCGATTCGAAGAATTGCTTGCCACGCGGCTTGCTGCGGAGATTGACAAGCGCAACGACGACGATTCCCCGGTTAGTCAGGAGTATGTCGCGTATCTGCAGGCGTCGCTTGCAGACGTTTCGGCGACCAATGGAGGCTACTTCGCGGCAGACAACTCGACTGCCGACGAGGACATCAAGCGCGAGGTCGATGACATCCTCCGAAACAAAGAGGCGCTGCTCTCGTTCAGCAGCCCAGATGGCGCTCCGAACACGAGACGCTTCTTGTTCTCCAAGTGGACGCTGCGCGAGGGCTGGGACAACCCCAACGTCTTCCAGATCGTGAAGCTGCGCTCGTCGGGCTCCGAGATCTCGAAGCTCCAGGAGGTGGGCCGAGGACTGCGCCTGCCCGTCGACGCGAAAGGATCGCGGCTTTCCGGGGAGCAGTTCTACCTGACCTACCTCATCGACTACACCGAACGCTCGTTCGCAGACTCGCTCGTTGACGAAATCAACTCTGACTCGGCCACGGGACCTGCTCCGGTCAAAGATCTGTTGCCGAAGGTCGCTGCTGAGCTCGGCAAGACAGAAACAGAGCTCTTCATTGAGCTGCTGCAGCTGGGCCTCGTGGACCCGGATAAGAATGTTGTCTCTGGGCGTGAGGACGAGCTTTATGCCGCCTATCCGGCGTTCAACGCGACGGGGCTGAAGCCGGACAAGATCGTGAAGGGCGACCAGAAGGTCAACGTCGGGATCCGTCCCGAACGATATGCGGAGCTCAAAGAGCTCTGGGAAGCAATCAACGCGAAGTATTATCTCCGGCTCGATGACCTCTCCGAGGAGGAGATCGATGCTTGCATCGATGCTGTGCTCGCGGCTGAGATCTATCGGCCGATGGTCGGACGGATCACGCAGGACGTGATAGTCCAGAGCGATGAGTCAGGGCTCGAGGTCCACACCGAGACGAAGAGCACCTTCGACGTGACAGAAACCGTTCCTTATGGTGAATGGCTCAAGAGCATCCACGAGCAGACAGCGCTTCCGATCGATCGGGTACACGCGGGACTTGTGCGCCGGAATGGTCAGGAGGCCCTGGCGAGCGACTTCTTCAATAAGGCGACGCTCGGCGAGTTTGTCGCGCAGTTCACCGAGTGGATGGAGAGGACGTTTATGGAGCGGTTCTCCTATTCGAGGATCGACGGCGTCACAGGTAGCACCCCGCTCACCGACGCCAATGGCGCTCCGCTCGAGAGCATTGTCCAGGGCAACGTTGGTATTCACCGCGACAACATGGCTACTGTCCCGGAGAAGTTTCTCTACGACGCATTCGTCTACGACTCGCCGAAGGAGCACGACACGATTCGCGACTCTACGCTCGATGAGGTCATCGTGTACGGCAAGATCCCTCGCCGATCGGTAAAGGTTCCGCTGTACTTCGGGGGTACTACCAGCCCAGACTTCATGTATGTGCTCAAGCGCGAGGACGGCAGACTCTCACTGAACTTTGTCATCGAAACGAAGGACGTCGAGAAGCGCTCGGACATGCGCGAGAACGAGCAGCTCAAGATGACGGCCGCGAAGCGGTTCTTCGAGTCGATGAGTTCGGAGTCATTCGACGTGACGTTCCAGCCGCAGGTCAAGCGGGATGACATCGCCGTGATGATCAAGCAGCTGCTGGCGGAGCCCAGCGAGTAAGACTCGGCGTTTCCGCGACTCACCGCAGGTCGCTGAACGGATCTACGACGGATTGCACCCCGGGCTCGGCGCATGGGAACGCGACGCGTGAGCCGGTGCCGTCCGCGCTCGGTGACGGATCCGGGTCGCAAACGCTACCGCACACCGAGCACGTGCGGTAGAAGTCGCTCGCCGGCATGCGAATGTCGAGACCATTTGGGCCGTCGATGTGCTCGTACTCCGTGTCGTCGACGATATCGATGACGCCCTACGGCCAATCTAGGTCTCCTCCGTTGACAGCGCTACGGTGTCACTTTCGCCCGTGGGATCGTTGCTGTCAGGCGAGCCATCTTGCGGAGCCGACTTCTTTGACTGGCTCGCAGTGACGAGGCCCTCAGGCCACGGCGTCAGGTGCCCTTCCATACGGTCGAGTGCCTCGTAGCCTTCCAAGAGGTGCAATCCGAAGTATGCGAATTTGTCTCCGTCCGCGCGCGCGAGCTCGTGCAGCACCTCGATCAATTCGTCACGTTCGGGACGCTCTTCGAAGCAGGACATTGCACGGTTGAGCAGATACACCGCTGCGTAGCGCGTCGTCGGATGGGTCTGGTGCGACGGATGGGCATCCTGTTCATCTCCATCTTTCGGCAGGCGGAGGTACATCTCCCGCCACAGAACGGCCAGGGGTGTGAAATCGGGGGAGCCTTCGATCGCCGTGTACATGCCGCGTTTGATGCGCCATCGCTTCCAGTAACTCGACCGCTGCGGACGCTTCGTGCGTCCAGCGACGCTCACGTGACCGCGGATATCCACGCGTCCCTTCGGAGAGCCCTTCAGCAGCCCAGGCACGATGCTCCAGTAGTCGAGCAGGAACGTCACGCGGCCGTAGGGCTCGAGCCTCACCACGGAGTCTGTGACTGCTGCCTCGGATCCAAACGACCCCTCGGTCTCGAACATCCGCGGGGTAGCAGTGTGGTTCTTCTTGCCGTGACGGCTGAACTTGAGCCCGGGAGAGTAGATCGTGACGGCTGAGCGTCCGGGGTTTTCTACGACCAACTGCGCGAGCTCCAGCGCTTCGCCGTTACGGATGACCTCCTGCGCCGGGTGCTTGTTCTGCAGTTGATGCTTTCCCGAGCGGTTCGTCGCGATCATGTACTCCGGATACAGGATCGCGGTGTTGAGGTAGACCTTCACCCGACCGCCGTCCAGGAAGTGTTTCGTCACCTGCCAGCCGAGGGCGCTCAGCGCGATCAGAAAGCTCAGCAGAGATACTCCGAACGCCAAGACCGCCAACGGAACTCCGAGGAACTCGGGGCCCGACGCAGCGGTGGCCGGTAAAGGTGTCGCCGTGAACATCACGGTCGCGCACCTGTGCCCGCACACAGGGCAGCGTTCGGAGCGAAGAGCTTGTCGTCCATAGTCATGACCATAGCGGCGACCTCCCACACACAGAGCGTTTGGCGGTGACCCTCTGCAACCCGCGAGCGCGCGAGAGACTGTCGATGAGGGGGAGCACCCGTGTACGACGATCGCATCTACTACGAAGACCAGGCGGACTGGACCGCGATCGACCGTCAGGGGCTCTGGCGGTACCTGAACCGCCTCTTCCTGTCGCTCGGCCCCAGCGACGTCGCGAAGCCCGAGCCCGATTCGCTTTCGGCGCGGATTCAGGCCCGCCGAACCGGCAAGCGCGACGACGAGATCGCAGCTCTCGACCTCTCGCCCTGTCGTGGCTTGCATGTCCCGCGTGATCCCGCGTCTACCCGCTTAGGGATCTAAGAGTCAAGGGGTCGCAGGTTCAAATCCTGTCAGCCCGACCGAAAAGCCCCGGTGAGAGCATCCTTCTCGCCGGGGCTTCTGCGTTTCCGTCTCTGTCCGAACTGATCGCCTCGCCGCATGCGCACCGGGTGCCCGAACCGCCGCTCCGCCTCAGGGGAGGAGCGAGTGCGCACCCAGGGCGTGCCACGTGCGGTCGTGGTAGACGAGGGCGCGCTCGGCGTCCCGGGCGATGTGCGCCTGCAGGCCGTGCGCGGCGATGACGGTCGAGCCGCCCGCCTCCATCCGGCTCACGACGGCGCAGCGCACCCAGGCGCGGGCTCCCGCGAACACGGGCTCCCCGGTGGCGAGCGGCGCCCAGGCGTTCGTATCGGCGAAGCGGTCGATGCCGCTGGTCGCCCCTAGGCGCGCGAGCTCGATGTCGTCCGCATCCAGGAGGTGCACCACGACCGTCGCGGCCGAGGTCAGGGTCTCCGCCGCCGACGACAGCGCCGACACCGAGAACACCAGCAGCGGCGGATCCACGCTCACCGAAGACACCGACGACGCCGTGAGCGCCACGGGGCCGTCCGCCCCCTGCGCGGTGATCACGGCCACGCCTCCCGGGTGCCCACGGAACACAGCCTTGAACGTGTCGGCGCCGACCGACAGCCGGTCCAGCACGTCGGAGGCGGCACGCTCGCGGGCGGGGGACGAGGACGAAGCGGCGGGGGCGGTCATGCCACGACGGTACGCACGGCCCCCGCGACCGCGCACCCGCACTGCAACACAGCGACACGCGCCGCCACATACCGTCGCTCCGGCTCTCACACGGAAGACCGCTCCTCACATGGGCGTCTGCGTCGATCGTCCTCTCGGACCGTCCCTCGACCGCGGCACTCGCGTTCCGCTCGCGTCACCCGCCCGTGGTCAGTGCGCGAGCAGCGATTCCAGCGCCCGGCGGTGCGGGGCGAGCCACGCGGACACGAGGCGCGTGCGGTCGTCGGCCTCGGCGGCCGGAAACGCGAGGCCGCGCACGGGCACCGTCGCGCCGAGCTCGACCAGCAGGGGGCGCAGCGTGTGCTCGACGGCGAGGGTGTGCGCGGGGGAGCCGATCGTGAGGACGGGCACGGCGACCACTCCGTCCAGCCCGCCCGTGTCGACGCGGTCGAGGAACGCCTTCAGCAGTCCGGTGTAGGCGGCCTTGTACGTGGGGCTCGCCACGACCACGACATCCCCCGTCGACACCTCTTCGACCAGGGCGTCGATCTCGGGGTCGGGCACGACGAAGACCCGGTCCGCATACGCCGCGAGCTCGATCGTGGGCAGCACCTCGGCGCCCGTGAGGTCGGCGAGCTGTGCCGCGACCTCCTCCGCGACGCTCGTGGTGCGGGAGGACGGGTGGGGGTTCCCCACGAGGACCGCGATCGACGTCATGAGTCGATTTCAGCCCGGCGGGCCTGGCCCGGGCAAGCGCAGCGACGCGCGGCGTCACGAAACCCGAGGCCGCACTCGGATCCCGGGCGCGGGTCAGCGGTCGCGGGCGTCGTCCGTCGTGAAGCCCTCGCGCGCCGCGCGCTCCTCCAGCGTCTCCAGCTCCTGGAACAGGGTGATCTGCCACCCGGACGGGCCCTGGATGCGCGCGTTGAGGCTCCGGAACGGCGTCTGCACGGGTGGCGCGATCACGGCGGCACCACCCTCCTCGGCGGCCGCGACGGCCTGGGCCGTGTCGTCGACCTCCAGGGCGATGCGCAGAGCTCCGGGCGTGTGCGGTGCGCCCTCCACCTCGTCGATGTTCGCGGCGTGCGTCGGCGTCGCGAGCTCGATGGTGGCGATGCCCGCGTGCAGGATCGCCACGCGGTCGTCGCCGTCGGTCGCGTAGGCGAGCTGCTCGGGCATGCCCAGCACGTCGCGGTAGAACCGGAGGGCGGTGTCGAAGTCGTCGGTCTCGATGATCAGCCGCAGCTGCGTCGGGGTGGGGGCGGGGGTGGTCGCTGTCATGCCCTCATCCTGCCCGCGTCGAGACGGTGCCGGGGCCGAAACGGGCGCTCGCCGGGGCGATGGCCAGACACGCTAACGTCGTGAGCGGCGCGACGAGGAGGCTCGGCGTGAACGCGGGCAGCGGCGCCGTGACAGAGGAGACCACGCATGAGCGTCGACACGACCGGGCTGCTGCCGCCTGAACCGTCGAGGGGACTGGCGGTCTGGCTGGGCGACGACGAGGACGAGCAGATCTCGCAGCTCCTGTGCCTCGGGTTGTGGCTGTCGGGCCGGATGGAGGGGGACGACGAGGCCGCCGAACAGGCCAGGTTGCTCGGTGTGCCCGTGGTTCGCACCGCAGGCAAGACAGCGCGGTCACGGCCTCTTCCCTGGCTCGCCGATCGTGCACTCCAGCGTGTCGAGCCACGTCGGCACGACGGCGGGGAGGTCGTCTTCGTCGTGGACTCCGACCAACTCGCGCGAACCCGGGTCGATTCATCCGGCGAGGGCAACGAGGGGTCACCGGCGTCAACGGCCGACCTGGAGACGCTGTGGCGGAACATGACGGGATGGCGATCCGCGCGTTCGGCGGTCGCCTTCGTCTCGTTGGCCCTCCACGGCCGGAGGCCGGCGGTTCGGGCGATGGCTGCGGCCGTGCTCACGGGCGTGCGCACCGAGAACGACGACGAGGTCGAGCGCGTGCGCACCGAGCTCCGCGATGCAGAAGGCTATGCGGCGGTGTTCGCGCGGATGGCGGGTGTCCATGCATCCGGTCAGGAGGTTCCGGATGATCTCGACGCGGCCGACGAGTCAGCGGATGGTGCAGACGACGCGGATGTCCACGGCCTGACGGACGGGGAGACGGACGCCGCGGAAGAGGCGACGGCCACGAGCATCGTCGTGCACGGCACCTTCGCCCGGCTCATCCCCGTTCCCGCGCGCTGGTATGCGCCCTCCGCCGCACTTCCCGCTCGGATCCGCCGAGGATGCACACCGAGTCTGTACCGCCGCGGTGACTACTTCCGCTGGACCGGTGCCTACAGGGCTGTTGCGCGTGCCGAGGGCGCGGCCGATCTCCTCGAGTGGTGCCGGCTACGCGGGATCGCAGAACTCGACACCGTCTTCGCGCACAGCCACGGCGGCAGCATCGTCCTCGAGGCGATCGCGCAAGGTCTGCGTGTGAAGCTCCTGGTCCTGCTGCACACCCCGGTCATTCCCCGACCGGACAGTGAGTGGAGGGACATGCGGACGCGCGTCGGGCGGATCGTCGAGCTGCGCACCCCGCTCGACTGGGTCGTCCACCTCGACCGCCTGTTCACCAACGCGCGCAACGCGATGCCCCCGGCGATGAGCGCGATCTCACGGACGCTCACGCCCGCGGTCACCGGGAGTCTTCGGTTCAGCCACACGCGCTACGTCGAGGACGACGTGTGGAAGTCGCTCGGTCTCACGAACGACATCGCGTTCGAGCGCACGTACGTCTGACGCTTCCCGGACGCGAACGTAGCCGCTGTCCGTCTCCCGCTCAACCCCCTCGGCACCGGGAACCCCGGGCGGCACACTGGGCGGACCGATCGAAGGAGGAGACATGGCATCGACACCCGACGACGTCGGCGGTCAGCCGCTGCGCGACGGCGACGCGACCACCGAAGCAGACCCGCGGGACGATCCGGCGCAGGCGGAATGGGAGCGCACGGAGGCCCTCGACGACGGCGCCTCCGCCGACGAGCTCGACACGGCGACCGCGACCGGGCGCGACCCGGACGAGATCCCCGATCCCGACGACGAGGTCCCCGCGGACGACCTGCCCGGCTCCGGCCCGCAGCCCGAGAGCCAGGGCGAGGACCCGGTGCTCGCCGACCTCGGCGACGAGGGACAGGGCGACCTGGGCCCCGGTGACGTGTGATGGCCGTCACCGCCGTGGTCACGCGGTCGAAGAACGGCCAGTGGGTGAACGAGGCCGAGGGTGCTCCGGAGCTCTCGCGCAGCTACGCCAGCCGGGATGAGGCGATCGAGGAGGGGGAGGCGCTGGCGTCGGAGCACGGCGTGCGCCACACGGTCGAGATCAGCGAACCGACCGGCACGATCGTCGACCAGGACGACAGCGTCTGAGCCCTCAGCGCAGGCGGCCGAGGTCCTCGCGGTCCCGCGGCTCCTCGCCGTCCTGCGGCTGCTGGAGGTGCCCGCACTCCGGGCACCTCCAGCCGCCGGGCACCGCGAGCATCACCACGTCGTCCTCGGGACAGTGCGGTGCCGTGCGCGCGGCGTTCGTCATCGTCTCAGGGTAGAACCGCCGGCCCGCGGCGGATAGCGACCTTCGTCCGGGATCACCCGAGCAGGATGAGCTCCCGCGTGCTCCGGGTCATCGCGACGTAGCGGTCCACCGCGCCGGTCAGGTCCTCGCCGAACCGCTCGGGGTACACCAGCACCACGAGGTCGAACTCCAGTCCCTTGGCCGAGGTCGGCGTGAGCGAGCGCACGCGGGCGGTCGGGGCGAACGAGGAGTCCCCGATCACGCAGGCCACACCGTCGGGGTTCGCCGCGAGCCAGTCGTCGAGCACGGCGGGCAGCTCGGCCACGGCACCGGTCCGCACCGGGATGCCGCTCTCGCGCACCGAGGTCGGGACGTTCGCGTCGGGCAGCGCCGCGAGGATTCCGGGGGCCGCGACCGCCATCACCTCCGCGGGGGTGCGGTAGTTCACCCCGAGGTGGGCCACGCTCACCTCCCGTACGCCGACCCGGGCGAGCCGCTGCTGCCAGGTCTCGGTGAAGCCGTGTCTCGCCTGGGCGCGATCCCCGACGATCGTGATGCTGCGCGAGGGGCACCGGGCGAGCAGCATCCGCCACTGCGCATCCGTGAGCTCCTGCGCCTCGTCGACCACGATGTGCCCGAACGGCCCGGCGAGCTCGTCCGGCGGCAGCACGGGCGGTGCGTCCACGCCCACGAGCACGTTGCGGGCGTCCTGGCCGCGCAGGATCGACATCACCTTCATCTCGCTGTCGTCGTCCTCGATCAGGTGGTCGACCACGTGCGACATCTGCTCCTGCGCCGAGGCGATCACGGCGTCGCGGCGGTGGGCGGCTCGCACGGCCTCCGGGTCGCCGATGCGCCGGTGTGCCGCGTCGAGCAGCGGGAGGTCGGCGTCGGTCCAGGCATCCGGACGGTCGCGCTGCAGCAGCGTCACCTCGTCGGGGGTCAGCGCGGGCGCGCACGCCCGCAGGAACTCGGGGGAGCTCCACAGCCGAGCCACCACCTCGCCCGGTGTCAGCAGGGGCCACGCGCGCACGAACGTGCCGGTCAGCTCGTCGTCCTGTCGCAGCCACCGTCGCACCGCGTGGGGCGGCACCTCGTCGTCGTCGACCTGTTCCACCAGCAGTTCCAGCAGCTCTTCCCACACCTCGTCGCGCGCCTCGTTGTGGGTCGCGGCGGGGTCGGCACCCGCGAACACCTCCGCCCACTCCTCGCGGCTGAGCCACAGGTCGGCCCACGGGGAGTCGAGGCGCGTCGCG
>NZ_SSDM01000228.1:0-2827 GCF_004794375.1 Microbacterium sp. K35
CAGAGCTCCGCCTCGGACGCCGGAGTGGCCGCGACGGGGCTCTGCGGCACCGTGACACCGGCCCCCGCGGCCCGGCCGACCAGCTTCTGCGCCAGGGCGAGCGCCGGCATCCCCCGGGGCACGCCGTCGAGCACGCTGCGCCGCGTGCGCTTCTCCGCGGCCTTCGCCGCGTTCCAGTGGATCAGCACCTCCTCCGGCGTGGTGGCGACCTCGTCGCCGAACACGTGCGGATGACGGCGCACCATCTTCTCGGTGAGCGTGGCGGCCACGTCGTCGATGTCGAACGGATCGTCGGGGTCCTGCGCGGCGATCGCGGCGTGGAACAGCACCTGCCACAGCAGGTCGCCCAGCTCCTCGCGCAGATCGTCGCGGGTGCCGGACTCCACGGCGTCGATCACCTCGTGCGACTCCTCGATCAGGTACGGCACCAGGTCGCGGTGGGTGATGCGCTGCGACCACACGCAGCGCTCGCGCACGGCCCGCATGGTGTCGGCCGCGGCCCGCAGCGCATCCACGTCAGGCCGCGACTCGTCGGCAGACCCGCTCATGCGTCCTCCGCTCCTCGGTCCGATGCGACCCGCTCTCCGGACGGGGCACCGGCGAGGCGACGGTACCAGCGGGCCCGCAGCGACACGATCACCGCCGAGAGCAGCAGCGCCAGGAGCGAGCCGACCAGCACCCCGAGGATCGCCTGGTCGCGCAGGCCCGCGTCGGCGGCGAACGCGAGGTTCGCGAGCAGCAGCGACACCGTGAAGCCGATGCCGCCGAGCGCTCCCGCCGCGACGATGTCGGCGAAGGGCAGCGCCGGATCGGCTCCCCGCGGGCGGATGCGCATCGCGAACCAGCCGAACACCGTGATGCCGACGATCTTGCCGACCGGGAGTGCCACCACGATGGCCCAGAACGCGGGCGACAGCTCCGTCGGCGCCACCGCGGGGATCACCACGAACGCCGCGACGAATGCGAACACCGGCAGGATCACCCCGTTGACCGTGGGCTCGAGCGCGTGCCGCGTACGGCCAGCGGGCACCGGCGCCATCACCAGCCCCAGCATGACCCCCGCGATCGTGGCGTGCACGCCGGACGACGCCACGAGCGCCCACGTCACCACACCCACCACGGTCATCGCGACCGCGATCAGCGGATGCCCCTTCGCGTGCAGGAGCCGGCTGAGCACCCAGAACACGGCCGCACCGACCAGGGCCAGCACGAACAGCAGCCACTGCACGTCGTGCGCGAACAGCACCGCGATGAACACGATGCCGATGATGTCGTCGAGGATCGCGAGCGCCAGCAGGAACACCCGCACGCGCGACGGCAGGCCGCGGCCGAACATCGCCAGCACACCGAGCGCGAAGGCGATGTCGGTCGCGGTGGGGATCGGCCAGCCGGACGCCGTCTCCGGGCCGCCCGCGATCAGCAGGTACACCAGGATGGGGACCAGCACCCCGCCGGTCGCGGCGATCGCCGGCTGCACGGCCTTGCGCGGGGAGTCGAGCTCGCCGTGGGTCAGCTCGTGGCGCAGCTCGATCGCGACCACCAGGAAGAACACCGCCAGCAGACCGTCCGAGACCCAGTGCGCGATCGACAGGTCGAGCGCCGTGCCCGGCACCGCGAGGTGCGCGTCCAGCAGCCCCGCGATCGCGTCGTGGGTGGGCAGGTTCGCGAGGAGGAGCCCCAGTCCGGCCGCGACGAGCAGGAGGACGGCGGGGAACTGCTGACCGCGGAGGGGGTTCGCTGTGATGCGCATCGTCTCCATCGTAGGCGGCGGTGTCCTCCGGCCGTCATGCGTGCAAGAGGCGTTCTCACCCCGGGATACTCTCGGAGGGTGACCCCCGATTCCCCCGCTTTCTCCGAGCCGACGCCCACCGAGGCCATCCGCGTGATCGGTCGCTTCGAAGCCGGTCGCGGCATTCCCGATGCCATGCGCTCCGACGTGCGGATGCTGGGCCAGCTGCTCGGCCAGGTGCTCCGCGAGGCCGGCGGCGACGACCTGTTCGACGACGTCGAGCGTCTGCGCCTCGCGACGATCCAGGCCTACGAGGACGAGACCTCCGACGCGTTCGAGCGGGCCGCGGCGATCGCCGAGTCGTTCACGATCGCCCGCGCCGACGAGGTCGCGCGGGCGTTCACCTGCTATTTCCACCTGGTGAATCTCGCCGAGGAGCACCAGCGCGTGCGCGTGCTGCGCGAGCGGGCCGGCCAGCCGGGGCGGGAGGACGCGAGCGACACGGTCGCCACGGCCTACGCGCGCCTGCGCGACGAGGTCGGCGAGGACGAGGCGCGCCGCCGTCTCGCCGGTCTGCGCTTCCACCCGGTGTTCACGGCGCACCCGACTGAGGCCCGCCGCCGTGCGGTGTCGTCGAGCATCCGCCGCCTGTCGGACCTGCTCACGCAGCACGACGCCGCGAGCGCGGGCAGCGCCGAGGAGCACCGCGCCCGCCGTCGCATGCTGGAGGAGATCGACACGCTGTGGCGCACCGCCCCGCTGCGCGCGCAGAAGCCCTCCCCGACCGACGAGGTCCGCACCGTCATGGGCGTGTTCGACGAGACGCTCTTCACGACGGTGCCGCACGTGTACCGCCGCATCGACGACGCACTGCGCGGCGAGGAGTCCGGAGCCAGCGCGCCCGTGGTGCCCTCCTTCGTGCGCATCGGCTCGTGGGTGGGCGGCGACCGCGACGGGAACCCGTTCGTCACCGCGGCCGTCACGCGCGAGGCCTCGCAGATCGCCTCCGACCACGTGCTGCGCGGACTCGAGCGCGCGCTGGACCGCATCGGCCGCACGCTCACGCTCTCGGCCGACGACACGCCCCCGAGCGCGTGA
>NZ_SSDM01000229.1:0-4191 GCF_004794375.1 Microbacterium sp. K35
GGCCGCCGCGCGACGGCCTGGTCGGCGGCGGCCGTGCTCATGCCGCTCGCCGGCGACATCTCGCCCCGCTGGACCGCGCTCGCGCAGCACCTGCGCGTGACCCGCCCCGACCCCGCCCTGTTTCGAAAGGACCCCTCGTGACCCTCGTCTCCGCCAGAGAACTCGTCACCGCCGCCTCGGACGCCGGAACCGGCATCGGCGCGTTCAACGTGATCCACCTCGAGACCGCGGAGGGCCTGGTGCGCGCCGCCGCCCTCGCGGGACTCCCGGTGATCCTTCAGATCTCGCAGAACTGCGCCGACTATCACGGCGGCCTGGAGCCCATCGCGCTCGCCTCGCTCGCGCTGGCCCGCCGGGCGGAGACACCGGTCGCGGTGCATCTCGACCACGCCGAACGACCGGAGCTGGTCGACGAGGCGGTCGCACTCGGGTTCGGCTCCGTCATGTTCGACGGCGGCGCGCTGCCCTACGACGAGAACGTCGCGCTGACGGCCGAGGTCGCCGCGCGCGCACACCGGGCTGGCGTGTTCGTGGAGGGCGAGCTGGGCGAGGTGGGCGGCAAGGACGGCGCGCACGCACCCGGAGTGCGCACCGACCCCGACGAGGCCAGGGCCTTCGTGGCCGCGACCGGGGTGGACGCCCTCGCGGTGGCGGTCGGCTCGTCGCACGCCATGACCGACCGCACGGCGTCGCTCGACCTCGACCTCATCGCGCGGCTGCGGGCGGCACTGCGCGGCGCCGGGGCGGCCGGGGCGGACGTCCCCCTCGTGCTGCACGGCTCGTCCGGGGTGGCCGACGCCGTGATCGCCGACGCGGTGCGGGCGGGCATGACCAAGATCAACGTCTCGACCCATCTGAACGGCTTCTTCACGCGGGCCGTGCGCGATGTGCTGGACCGCGACGAGCGGCTGGTCGACTCCCGCAAGTACCTCGCACCCGCTCGCGACGCGCTGGCGCAGGAGGCGGCGCGGATGCTGCGGCTGTTCGCGCTGCAGACCGACACGGCGGCCGCGGGATGAGCGTGGCGGCGACAGGGCCGCAGGCGCTCGCGGTCGGCCGTCACCACGGAGGTCGCGGGTTCCCGCCGCAGCACCCCTCCGGGAGCACGCGGTGAAGCGGGCGGCACGGCTGAACGCGATCCTCGACCTGCTCGCCGCCAGCGGTGAGGTCACGGTGGACGAGCTCGTCGACCGGTTCGGCGCCTCGCCGGCCACCACCCGCCGCGACCTCGACACCCTGGCCGAGCAGCGCCTGCTCACGCGCACGCACGGCGGTGCGGTGGCGCAGACGGTCGCCTACGAGCTGCCCATCCGCTACAAGAGCCACCTGCGCACGCAGGAGAAGGCGAGCATCGCCCAGGCCGCGGCCGACCTGGTGTCGCCCGGCATGGTGGTGGGTCTCTCCGGGGGCACCACGACGACCGCGATCGCGGCCGCCCTCGCCGCCAGGGAGGACCTGGCCGCCGACGGCGGCGTCACGGTCGTCACGAACGCGGTCAACATCGCGGCACAGCTCGCCACGCGGCCCGACATCAAGGTCGTGGTCACCGGCGGCGTCATCCACTCCCGCACGTACGAGCTCGTGGGGCCGTTCGTGGAACAGCTGCTGCGCGGGGTGCGGCTCGACATCGCGTTCCTGGGCGTGAACGGCATGGACGCCGCGGCGGGTGCCACCACGCAGGACGAGCGCGAGGCCGCCGTGAACCGCATGATGGCCGAGCGTGCCCGGCGCGCGGTCGTGGTGACCGACGGCAGCAAGCTCGGCGTCGAGGCGTTCTCCGCGGTGGGCGGACCCGAGCTGTTCCACACCGTCATCACCGACCGCGGGGCCGAGCCCGCGCTGGTCGAGGCGCTGCGCACCGCCGGGTACGTCGTGCTCCTCGCCTGAGTCCGCGCAGCGGGGGCTCGGTATACTGAAAGTATGACCACGACGATCAAGGTGAGTGACGAGCTCCGCGATCGGCTGAAGGATCAGGCGGCTCGCGACGGGCTGACACTGGGCGCTCACCTCGCCCATCTCGCCGACGCCGAGGATCGCCGCCGACGCCTCGAGTCGCTGCGCACGGCGGTCGCCCTCTCCTCTCCCGAGGACGCCGCTTCGCATGCGGCCGAGACGGCGGCGTGGGAGCGGGTCGAATCGGCAGACGCCTCCTGATGGCAGACCCTGATCTCGCCCCCGGAGTGATCGTCTGGGTGTCGTTGGAACCGGTGTGCGGCCGCGAACAGGGCGGACACCGACCCGTCCTCCTCGTCGCCTCCGCCGGGTATCTGGACGCCGTCACCACCCTGGTGATCGGCTTGCCGATCACCACGACCGACCGTGGGTGGCCCAATCACATCCGCATCGACGGGCCGAGCGGACTGGACCGTCCGTCCTGGGTCATGACCGAGCAGCCGCGCACGCTCACGCGGGAACGGATCACGGGCGTCGCGGGGAGGGTGTCCGCGGACTGTCTCGCCTCCGTCCGGCTGTGGCTGGGAGACTTCCTCGACCTGTGACGGTGCTCCTCGCCTGAGCCCGCGCGGGCGCACCCCAAGGGCCCCGGCGTCCCCAGATCGCCGAGGCCCTGTGAGGTGTCGCGGCTGCATCCGCGGCTCCCCAGAGCAGTTGGTGTCCCTGTCGTGCGCGCTCCCCAGTGCGCTGTTTCCCCAGATCCGACGGCGCCTCCCTCGCGCCTCCTCCTTCGAGGCCCTTCGCCTGCGACACCTTCCGAAGAACAGGAGTCACCGCCTGCGGTTCTGATACACCGATTGGAGAAAAAGGTCAGAATCCGTCGCCGTGGCACTGGAACGGCGCGATCACGCCCGTCGTGACGGCCGCGGAGGCCAGGGCGTCCGCCGGTGCAGCGCCCTCGGTCAGCCTGGCGTGCACGGCCGCCAGCAGCTCGCACGCATCGTCGTCGGGCACCGCGACGGGGGCCGCGATCACGCACTCGGTGCCCGCGTGCAACCACACCCGCGTCATGCCCAGCGCCTCCTCCCCCCAGCGCACCGACGAGCGCCCCAGCTCACACGCCGACAGGATCACGGTGCGCGGCGCCCGCGGGATCAGGTCCACGTCGTAGCCGAACAGCGTGCCGTCGCTCAGCTCGAACCCGGAGAACAGGGGGTTGTCGACCGCGTGCCGTCCGTGCGCCGCGATGTGCAGCAGCTCCGCGTCGCCCGCGAGGGCCGTCACCGCACCCACCGTCGCCTCCGCACCCTCGTACACGCGCGTCGAGGCACGGTCCGTCCAGGCCAAGGCCGCACGCTGCACCTCCTCGCCCGCGCGGCGCACGCGAGGACCGGCGGCGAAGCCCACGACGGGCGACGCGGCGCGCGGTGCCCGGTCGTCTCCGAGCCACCGCGACACCGACGTGACGAGCGTGAACGGCAGCCCGCGCATGCCGGGCAGCATGGCCCACGGCACGCCCCCGAGGATGCCGGGCACCGTGATCGCCACGCGCGACGCCCGCGGCACGGCCCGCCGCAGCGGTGCGAGCAGCCCCGCGTCGAGCAGCTCCAGCCGCGCGACGAGGGACCGCTGCGTGACCGCACCCATCGCACCGCCGCGGGTGAGAGCGGCCATGTCGAGGTCGGCCCGCAGCCCGTCGAGCGCCGCCCGCACCCGCGGCCAGTCCAGCTCCACGATGCGCGCCCGGCCCTCGGTCACCGCCACGGCGTGCAGCTCGGAGCCGGTGAAGACGTAGGAGAACACCGCGGTGTCGCGCGGGAGGAGTGCAGACGCCGCCGCCAGGCCGAGCCGCTCGCGCGCGGCGCCGGAGCCGGTCGCCGTCCACTGCCTCTCGCGCACCCGGTCGCGCAGCATCCGCACCCGCGCGTCGGTCGTCCAGTCGGCACCCGCGAGCTCTGCCCGCAGCATCCGCAGCTCCGCCAGGTCCGCCGCCAGGTCCGCGTCGTGCGGGGGCCGCACCGGCGCGACCTGCTGGCTGAGGTGACGCGCCCGCTCCGACCACTCGAACAGGGTCTCCGGGTCGCCGAGGCGCGCCGCCGCCGTGAGCCCGGTGAACACGAGGTCGCTCGCGTGCATCGCGACCGAGGCCTGCAGGTCGAGCGCGCCGAACGACTGCTGCCACGACGACAGCAGGTCGAGGCCCTCGCCCGCGGCTCGCAGCGCCGCCCGGTCACGGCCTCGGTGCAGGGCCCTCGCTGCCCGCACCTCGTGGACGCGCAGCCGCAGGGGCGTGGGGGC
>NZ_SSDM01000230.1:0-1020 GCF_004794375.1 Microbacterium sp. K35
AGGCACAGGGTCGCGTGGCTGTCGCCGGGGCCGTGCGCGGTGGACCAGGCGCCGACGACGAGGAGGAGCGCGAGGCCGACGGCGGTGACGACCCTGGCGAGCAGGATCCGCTCGGCGCGCGCTCGCGGGCTCCGGGTGGTCGCGAGAGGCGGCATGACCCGCGCAGTCTAGCAACGGGGCCTTTGCCTCTCCGGGGCCCCGCCCGCGCGGACACGCCTACACTGGAAGGGTGGCGAGACTACTCATCATCGGCGGCTTCCTCGCCGCCGTGTTCTGGGTGTTCAGCATCGTCGACTGCGCCGTGCAGCCGCCGACGCGGCACCGGGGTGTGCCCAAGGCCGCCTGGATCGCCATCGTCGTCCTGATCCCGGTCATCGGCGGCATCCTCTGGTTCGTGATCGGCCGTCGTCGCGCGAACGACCAGGGCGTGCAGCGCACGCTCGCCCCGGATGACGATCCGGCGTTCCTGCGCAGCATCAGCAAGGCGGAGCAGGACGCCCGGATCCGCCGTCTGGAGGAGGAGCTCGCCCGCCTGGACGAGGAGACCGACGAGCCGCCCACCGCGGATCCGCGCCCGTGACGTCGTCGCCCGCGACGGACGCCGCGGCGTCCCTGTTCGCCGAGCTCGTGGCGAACGGCGTGCGCGACGTGGTGCTGTCGCCGGGGTCGCGCTCGCAGGCCCTCGCACTCGCCGCCGCGCGACTGTCCGACGACGGGGTGCTGCGGCTGCACGTGCGCATCGATGAACGCGTCGCCGGTTTCACCGCCCTGGGCATCGCACGCGAGACGGGCGTGCCCGCCGCGGTCGTGTGCACGAGCGGGACGGCGGTCGCGAACCTCCTGCCCGCCACGATGGAGGCGTTCCACGCGGGGGTGCCGTTGCTGCTGCTCACGGCCGACCGTCCGCCCGAGCTGCGCGGTGTCGGCGCCAACCAGGCCACCGTCCAGCCAGGGCTGTTCGACCCGTGGGTACGCGCCACGGTCGACGCCCCGGTGCCGGGCGACGGCGACTGGCGGGGC
>NZ_SSDM01000022.1:0-15483 GCF_004794375.1 Microbacterium sp. K35
ATCCCGTACCTCGGCACGCACACGCGCCGCCACCCGCTCGTGGCGCTGGCCGCCGCGCCCTTCGTCCTCGCGGGACTGCTGCTCTCCCGCTCCGCCGACCGGAAGTGAACGCATGGAACTCCTCGACGCCATCCGCCGCCGCAAGACCACCAACGGCCCGTTCCTGCCCGACCCCGTGTCGAAGGAGCACCAGCGCATCCTGCTGGAAGCGGCAGGGCGGGCGCCGTCGCAGCTGAACAGCCAGCCGTGGCGCTTCGTGGTGATCGAGAACCGCGACACCATCGAGCAGATCGCGCGCATCTCGGGCGAGAGCATGACCGAGGCGATGTCGAACGGCACCTTCTTCGAGCGCTACAAGCCGTACTTCCGGTTCAGCGAGGAGGAGATGGAGCAGAAGCGCAGCGGGATGCTGTTCGACAAGCTCCCCGCTCCGCTGCGGCCGTTCACCTCGCAGGTGTTCACGAAGCGGGGCCAGACGCTCATGAACACGTTCGGGGTGCCGAAGACGCTCGGCTCGGAGAACCGCAAGCTCGTGGCAGGGTCGCCGCTGCTTCTCGGGGTGATGCTCGACCGCAGCGAATACCGGCCGGGACAGCTGTCGTCGTTCTACTCCGTGTTCAGCATGGGGGCCGCGATGGAGAACGTGTGGCTCACCACGGTCGAGCTCGGGATGGGCATCCAGTTCATCTCCTTCCCGATGGAGGTGCCGGGGCGCTGGGACGAGATCGTGTCACTGCTGCGCGTGCCCGACGACCTGGAGCTCATGGCCGTGTACCGGCTGGGGTACCTGCCGCCCGAGCAGCGGCGCCCGGCGATCGACTGGTCGAGCAGCCAGCGCAAGCTCGCGTCGCAGTACGTCTTCCGCGAGAGCTGCGACACCCCGCAGCAGGGGTGGGATGAGCCGCTGCGCTGACGGGGTCGCGCCGTTAACGTCGTCCGGAACCACTGCGTGGCGGCAGTTCTCGGCTGAGGTTGACCCCCGGTTACGGCTCATGCCTAAGACACCGAGGATTCGCCGGAAGGGGATCCCTATGCGTCCGGCGTGCTCGCAGATTCGTGTCCGACGTCCGCGAGGACCCGGTCGAGCGCCGTCCGGCCCGCCGGCCCCCACGCCTGCTTGCCGCCGGGCAAACCGCGATCGCCGTTCTGGCCCATCAGCATCAGGAAAAGGCACTTCAGTACGGCCAACCCGCGGGCACGTCGAATCGCCGCGTCGTCAGCATTGGCGTAGACGGTGAAGAAGCGTGCTGCCGCGCCCATCGGCAGCAGCAGCCAGGCGGCGGCTAGGTCCACAGCCGGATCGCCGGCGAATAGGTCGCCGAAGTCCACGACGCCCGCCAGCGTCCCGTCTTCGACCACGACGTTCGCCGGATGCAGGTCCCCGTGCACCCACACCGGTGGCCCCGTCCATGCGGGTGCCGCAACGGCATCTTCCCAGACGGCCCGAACTGCGGCGACGTCCGAGCCGATCACGTCCACGTCAACGGATCCGAGAAAGTCGTCGAAGCCGTTCGTGAGGTCACTCGGGTGCCCACCACGAAGCGTGTCAGCCGGTGCATCTGCGGGGGCAGCCACATGCAGCGCCCGGAGGAACGCCGCCAAGGTGTCGGCCGCGTGCTCGCTGCGCGTGATTGACGCCTGGTCCAGTGGAAGGCCCGGCACCCAAGTCATGACTGTCCACATCTTGGGGAACCGCTCCGAAGGTGCGCCACTTCGCATCGGGACTGGGATCGGCAATGGCAGGCGCGGGGCGAGCAGCGGTAGCCACTGGCGCTCCTTGAGCTGGTGGTCGAAGTCGGTATCCATGCGCTGGATCCGCACGGCCAGTTCGTCCCCGAGGCGCCACATCTGGTTACCCCAGCCGCCCTCCACCTCACGAAGCGGCAACTCAGCGAGGTCCGGATGCTGGTCTCGCAGCAGACTGCGGATGAGGCTCTCGGTGATCTCGGTGTCGTCCCGCAAATCGGTCATGTCACCCAACCCTACTGAGGTTGGTTCCAAGTGCAGGCGAGCGCGGCGCTGATCAGGGACGGTGGAGCTGATGTGCACGCAGTCTTGAAGTTCGGGAGGCCACCCTGCCGTAAACGATCGTTTCCGGCAGCCTCATCGACGTCGACGACCAGGTGCACGACACGCAAGAATGTTCCGCCGAAACCCCCTGCCGAAACCGAATCGCGCCGGAAGGATGGCAGCACCGTTTTCGGCGGTTCTTCGTCGCGTGGAGACGGTGCACCAGGCACAAGCCGATGGGCGTTACGACCCGTGGCTCACGCCTGATGCCATTCGCGGGTGCGAGGCGACGGGGGAAAAGTTCGCTGCGTTGACGCTCAGGGCTCGGTCGTGCGCGGGAACGACCGCAGGTCTTCCAGCGCCGGCCCCTCGATGCGCGTGCCGTCCGCGGCGAAGCGGGAGGCGTGCAGCGGGCAGTCCCACGTGCACTCCGCGTCGTTCCAGTCGAGCACCCCGCCGAGGTGCGTGCACACGGCGCTCACTGCACGGGTGACGCCGTCGACCGTCGAGATCGCCACGGGTCGCCCGCCCCGGTTCGCCACGACGCCCTCGCCCTCCGCCGGCTGCGGCACCGGCACGGGCGTGGCCTCCGCATCCACCCAGCCCTTGGTCGCCGCCGCGGCCACCTTGGCGCCCTCGACCGCGCCCCGCGCCAGATCGGCGGGAACGGTCAGCCGCGTGCCGATGCGGATCATCCACGACGGGCGCTCGCTGCGCTTCGTGCCGATGACCTCCTCGGTGAGCCGCAGCGCTGCGGCCGGGGCGTTCGACAGCCCCCACTTGGCGTACCCCGTCGCGAACCGGATGCGGCCGAGTCCGCGGGGCAGCGCCCCCACGAACGGGATGAGGTTGTGCGACTGGTAGTCCTGCGCCGACCAGCGATGCGTCTCCTCCGCGTCGGGGAAGTGCAGCCGCGTCCACGACACGAGGTCGTCGATGGCCGCGGTCTCGCCGTCCGAGCGCCCCACCGGGTGGCCGTTGCCGCCCACGACGAGCTGCGCCGTGCCCCCGGGGCCGTCGGCGTGCGACACCGGCCGGATCGACCGCGTGGGACTGTCCGCCGAGATGAACGTGCCCTCCGGCACGCCCCCGGAGACCCGGAACGATACGCAGTAGGAGCGCATCCCGGCCACCTTGGAGAAGTACAGACCCCGGTCCAGGATCGGGGTTCCGGTGGCGAGGACGATGTGCTCCGCGAACATCGGCCCGGCGGCGGTCTCGACCCGCGGGTCGGGGAGGGCATGCGCCCCGGTGACCCGGACGCCGGTGTGGAGGGTGCCGCCGTTCGCCACGAACTCCTTCGCCAGGGCGTCGGCCACGGCGACCGGGTCGATCGTGACCTGGTGGTCGAGAGCGACCGCGCCCGCGACCGGGAACGGCGTGGACAGCTCGTGCGGTGTGAGCAGCCGCGTCGGAAGTCCGGCCTCGCGGGCTGCGGCGTGCTGGTCGCGCACCGACTCCATGCCCTCGGCGCTCTGCGCGTAGGTGTGGTCGGTGCGCTGCGTGTACGACACCCCGGCGCTGTCGGCGAAGCCCGTGAGCCAGTCCATGCCGGCGCGGTTCGCGTCGACGTAGGCCTGCACGAGCGAGGCGCTGTGGTGCTGCCGGATCGTGGCGAGCTGCTTCCCCTGCAGCAGCGACAGCTTGCCGGTGTTCCCGCCGGACGCCAGTTCGGCGATCGCGCCCGACTCGAGCACCGCGACATCGAGACCGGCGCGCGTGAGCATGACCGCGGTGGAGAGCCCGGTGAGTCCCGCGCCGACGATGATCACGTCGTGCCGTGCACCCGGGTCGAAGGGGGTGCCGAGGGGCGCGGCCTGGTCGACCTTCCAGAGAGGCATCATGCGACCAGTGAACGACGGCGGCGGCCGGGCTCCCAGCGGCTTGACAACGGACGGTCGCGCTGTCATGCGGCAGTACAGTGGCCAACGTGAACCTCCGCCGCGTGCTGCTCGTCGCCCTGGGCGGCACGGTCGGCACGGCGGCGCGGCTGGCGCTCGGCCTCGCGCTGCCCGACCCCGGGGGATTCCCGCTCGCGGTGCTGCTCGCCAACCTCCTCGGGGCGCTGCTGATCGGGGTGGTGGCGGCACGGCTCCCCGCCTCGGCCGACCTGCGGCTGCTGCTCGGCACCGGGGTGCTGGGCGGCTTCACGACCTACAGCGCCTTCATGACCGGGACGGTCGCGCTGTGGGACACGGCCCCGCTGCTCGCGGTCGCCTACGCCGCCGGGAGCCTGGTGCTCGGGCTCGCTGCCGCCGCGCTCGGCCTGCGGCTCGGACGACCCCGGCGGGGAGGGGCGTCGTGAGCCCGCTGCTGTTCCTCGCGGCGGCGCTCGCGGGCGGCGTCGGTGCGGTGCTGCGCTACCTGCTCGACCTCGGGGTGGCACGGCTCGCGGGGCGCCGCTTCCCGTGGGGCATCCTGGCGGTGAACCTGAGCGGGTCGTTCGCGCTCGGCCTCGTGACGTCCGCGCTGCCCGAGCAGGCGTTCGTGCTGGGGGCGGGGCTGCTGGGCGGCTACACCACGTTCAGCACGGCCATGCTCGACGCGGTGGCCCTGTGGCGCGACGGCGCGAAGCCCGCGGCGGTGTTCGACGCGGTCGGCATGCTGCTGCTCGGGCTGCTCGCGGCCGTGCTCGGCCTGGGCCTCGGCGCGCTTCTCTGATCCGCCCTTGCGCAGTGCCGGTGGGCGCCGCTACTCTCGTGCTAATCGTTTAACGCTAAACGGTTAACACTGCGTTCCACCCGCTCGTGCACCCGTCAAAGGAGACCTCGATGCCCCGCACCACCCGTCGCGCCCTCGGCGCCCTCGCCGCCTCGGCGGCCGCCGTCCTCGCGCTGTCGGCCTGCTCCTCCTCCGCCACCGGGGAGTCGTCCGACGGCGACATCACCCTCAGCTACGCCATCTGGGACGAGAACCAGAAGCCGGCCATGGAGGACATCGCCGCCGCCTACACCGAGGAGCACCCGAACGTCACGATCGAGATCCAGGTCACGCCCTACAAGGAGTACTTCACCAAGCTCCAGACCGCCGTCACCGGGGGATCCGCCGCCGACGTCTTCTGGATGAACGGCCCCAACTTCCAGCTCTACGCCTCCAACGGCCAGCTCGCCCCGCTCGACGGCGTCGACGCCTCCGACTACCCGCAGGGCCTCGTCGACCTGTACACCTACGACGGAAAGCTCTACGGCGCCCCGAAGGACTTCGACACCGTCGCCCTCTGGTACAACAAGGCGCTGTTCGACGCCGCGGGCGTGGAGTACCCCAGCGCCGGCTGGACGTGGGACGACTTCACCGCCGCGGCCGCGAAGCTCACCGACCCCGCCACGGGTCAGTACGGCATCGCCGCCAGCCAGTACGGCCAGGAGAACTTCTACAACTCGATCGCCCAGGCCGGCGGCGAGGTCATCTCCGCCGACGGGACCGAGAGCGGCTACGGCTCGCCCGAGGCGCTGGAGGGCATCGAGCTGTGGACGAACCTCATCGCGGACGGGTCCTCACCCACCGCGCAGCAGATGACCGACACCAACCCGGAGGACTTCTTCCTCTCCGGCAAGGTCGCCATGTTCCAGAACGGCTCCTGGGCCGCCATCGCCTACGCCGACAACGCCGACATCGGCGGCACGGTCGACGTCGCCCCGCTGCCGGCCGGGCCCGAGGGCAACCAGAGCGTGATCCACGGCGTCGGCAACGTCGCCAACGCCAAGAGCCCGCACCTCGACGCCGCCCGGGACTTCGCCGCCTTCGCCAGCGGGGAGCAGGCCGCGAAGATCCAGGCCGAGACCGGCACCGTGATCCCCGCGTTCAACGGCACCCAGCAGGCCTGGGTTGACGCCCTCCCGCAGTACGACCTCCAGGTGTACATCGACGCGCTCGACACCGCCGTGCCCTACCCCGTGTCGAAGAACACCTCGGCGTGGACCAGCATCGAGAGCGAGGTGCTGTCGCAGGTGTGGTCGGGTGCCGTCACCCCGAAGGACGGCCTGAAGGACCTCGCCGCACAGATGCAGACCGCGCTGGACGGCGAGCAGGAGTGAGCGCATGACCGTCATCGCGCCCCGCGCGGTCGCGCCGACGGCCGAGCGGACGCCGGAGGCCCGCCCCTCCGGTGTCCGCCGCCGGCGCCGCACCCCCGGCGCCTCGCCCTGGTGGGCCCTGGTGTTCCTCGGCCCCACCGCCCTCGGCCTGGCCGTGTTCTACCTGTGGCCGACCGTGCGCACGCTCATCATCTCGTTCACCAAGTCGGGGCCGTTCGGCGGCTCCGAGTGGATCGGCTTCGACAACTACGCGCGACTCCTCCAGGACCCCGAGCTGCTCGGCGCGCTGCGCAACACCGCCGTCTACACCGTGATCGCCCTGATCGGCATCCCGATCGCCGTCGGCATCGCCGCCCTGCTCAACACCACCGGCCTGAAGGGGCGCAGCGCCTACCGCACGCTCTACTTCATCCCCGTCGTGACCATGCCCGCCGCCATCGCGCTGGTGTGGCGCATGATCTACAACGGCGACTACGGCGTGCTCAACGCCGCGCTCGCCGCGGTGGGCATCGAGGGGCGCAGCTGGCTGACCGACCCGAACACCGCGCTCGTCGCGATCGCCGTGGTCGGCATCTGGGCCGGACTCGGAACCAACATCGTCATCTTCCTCGCCGGGCTGCAGGGCATCCCCGACACGATCATGGAGGCGGCCGACCTCGACGGCGCCGGACCCGTGCGGAAGTTCTTCTCGATCACGATCCCGCTGCTGTCGCCGTCGATCTTCTTCGTGAGCGTGATCAGCGTGATCGGCGCGCTCCAGGTGTTCGACCTCGTCTACATGATGCTCGGCCGCAGCAACCCCGCGATGCCGAACACCCGCACGGTCGTCTACCTGTTCTACGAAGCCGGATTCCTCGACAACGACCGCGGCTACGCGGCCGCCGTCGCGTTCCTGCTGCTGCTCATCATCCTCGTGCTGACCATCGTGCAGTTCCGGCTCCAGAAGAAGTGGGTGCACTATGAGTGACGTCTCCCTCGACACCCGGGCCGTGGTCGGCGCCGCGTCCACGCGCTCGCGCGGCGCCGGACGCCCCCGCAACCGCGGGCTGTGGATCGTGCACGTGGTGCTGATCCTCGGCGCCGTGCTCATGGTGTTCCCGTTCGTCTGGCAGCTGCTGACCTCGTTCAAGACGCTGTCCGACTCGGTGCAGGTGCCGCCCTCGTTCCTGCCGCGCGAGTGGGTGTTCACGAACTTCGCCGAGGTGTTCGACTCGATGCCGTTCGGCCAGATGTTCCTCAACTCGGTGCTGCTGACGGTCGGCCGCACCGTGGGGCAGGTCGCGCTGTGCACCATGGCCGGCTACGCCTTCGCGCGCATCCCGTTCCCCGGCCGCAACGCGCTGTTCGTCGTGTTCCTGTCGGTGCTGATGGTGCCGTCGCAGCTCTACCTGCTGCCGCAGTACGAGATCATCCAGTCGCTCGGCTGGCTCAACACGCTCCAGGCGCTCATCGTGCCCGGCATCTTCAGCGCCTTCGGCACCTTCCTGATGCGGCAGTTCTTCCTGTCGATGCCCGCCGAGTTGGAGGAGGCGGCGCGCATCGACGGCGCGAATCCGTGGCAGACCTTCTGGCGGATCATGGTTCCGCTCGCGAAGCCTGGCATCATCGCACTTGTGGTGTTCACCGTGCTGTGGTCCTGGAACGATCTGCTGTGGCCGCTGATCGTGACCACCGACCCCGCGAAGATGCCGCTGTCGGTGGGGCTCTCCCAGCTCGTCGGCATCCACGGCACCGACTACCCGGTGCTGATGGCGGGCGCCCTGCTCGCGACGCTGCCCATGCTGGTGACCTTCATGATCCTGCAGCGGCAGTTCATCCAGGGCATCGCGTTCAGCGGGACGAAGGGCTGAGTCATGGCACAGCGTGAACACGTCCCGGCCCGCCGCCCGACCCTGCGGATGGTCGCCGAGCGCGCCGGGGTATCGACCGCGACCGTGTCGTACGTGTTCTCCGGACGGGCGGGTGCCAGCGGCGCCGGTGTCGCCGAGGCCACGGCCGCCCGGGTGCTCGCCGCGGCGGAGGAGCTGAACTACCGCCCGAACACCGCGGCGCGCGCCATCCGCACCGGGCGCAGCGGCATGGTGCAGCTCTCCCTGCACATGCTCAGCGACCCGTGGTCGCTCGCGGTGGCCGACGCCGTGAACGCCGAGGCCAACAAGCACGGCCTGACCACGCTGATCCTCGCGGACGGCGACTGGCACGCCGCGCTCGACCGCGTGGAGAGCGACGTGGCCTACCTCGACGGGGTGGGCCTGGACGAGGAGGACGCCCGGCGGCTGGGCGACCTCGTCAAGCGCGGACAGCGGCTCGTCGTGTTCTCGGAGCACCTGGAGCCGGACGGCTTCGACGTGATCCGCTCCGACGCGATCCCCGGGTGCGAGCTCGCGATGGACCACCTCCTGGAACGGTACACCGCCATCGGCTGCATCGCCGCGGAGGGGGCCGTGCGCCTCGCGGGGACGCAGGTGACGCGGTACACGCCCTACGTCGAGAAGCTCGCGGCGGCCGGGATCGAGCGCACGCCGGAGTGGACCGTGACCTACGCGGAGACCCAGGCGAGCGCGTTCACCGCGGCCATCGAGCTGCTGTCGCGGGACGATCGCCCCGACGCCGTCTACGCCACGACCGACTTCGCCGCGATCGCCGCGATCAACGCCGCCCACATGCTCGGGCTGCGGGTGCCGCACGACGTCGCGGTGATCGGCGTCGGCAACACCCCCGACGCCCGGCTCATCGCCCCGACGCTGACCACGGTCGGCCCCACCGACTTCTACGAGCGGCAGGCGCGCATCATCGTCGACCGCGCCCTCGAGAGCGATCCGTCGCCGGGAACCCTGCACGAGTTCCCGTGGTCGCTCGTCCCCGGCGGCTCGACCGACCTCGACGCCCCCGCCCCGCGCGCCCGCTGAGCCGCCACCCCTCTCTGCATCGACTTTCACGAAGGACTTCTGTTGGACCTCCACATCGGCATCATCGGCTTCGGCGCGCGCTCCACCCTCCACGAGGAGGTGCACCGCCCGGGTCACGGCTCCCGCATCACGGCGGTGTGCGACCTCTCGCCCCGCGCCAGGGACGACGCCCGCGCGCTCGTGCCCGACGCCCTCATCACCGGCTCGCTCGACGACCTGCTCGCCTCGGGCGTCGACGCGGTCATGGTGCTCACACCGGACGACACCCACGCCGCCCTGACGATCCGGGCGCTGGAGGCCGGGGTGCCCGTGTTCTGCGAGAAGCCGCTCGCGATCGACCTCGCCGACGCCGACCGCATGCTCGCCACCGCGCGGCGCACCGGCACCCGTCTCTACATCGGGCACAACATGCGTCACATGCCCGTGATCACCCTGATGCGCGACCTGATCCGGCAGGGGCGCATCGGCCAGGTCAAGGCCGTGTGGGTGCGGCACTTCGTCGGCCACGGCGGCGACTTCTACTTCAAGGACTGGCACGCCGACCGCAGCCGCACCACCGGGCTGCTGCTGCAGAAGGGCGCCCACGACCTCGACATCATCCACTGGCTCGCCGGCGCCTACACGGAGCGGGTCGCGGCGATGGGCGGGCTGAGCGTGTACGGCGACATCACCGACCGCCGCGACCGCACGGGGGAGCGGATGCCCGACTGGTTCAGCATGGACAACTGGCCGCCCACGGCGCTCACCGGGCTGCACCCCGTGGTCGACGTGGAGGACATCTCGATGGTGAACCTGCAGCTCGAGGGCGGGATCCTCGCGTCGTACCAGCAGTGCCACTTCACGCCGGACTACTGGCGCAACTACACGGTGATCGGCACCGAGGGCCGCATCGAGAACCTCGGCGACGTGGCCGGCAGCGAGGTGCGGCTGTGGAACCGGCGGCACGCGGGAGCGGCCCCGGCCGACGAGACCTTCATCGTGCCGGAGGTGCCGGACGCGGGCCACGACGGGGCGGACGCCCTGCTCGTCGCCGAGTTCCTCCGGTTCGTGCGACACGGCGGGCTCACCGCGACCTCGCCGGTTGCAGCGCGCGAGGCCGTGGCGGCCGGGATCCTCGCGACCGCGTCGCTGCGCGGAGACGGCTCGGCGATCGCGGTGCCGCCGCTCGACCCCGACCTCGTGGCCTACTTCGAGCGCGGACAGGTCGAGACCGCCGCGGCCTGAGCCGACGCGGAGCCGCGGCTCTCAGGCTCCTCACACCGGAGCGAATGTACAAACGTACATGTACGGGTGTGCGGGAGGTGCGGGATGGCGGAGAGCGGGCGTCGACGGCGCGACCCCGAAGCGCGCCGCCGGGAGATCGTGACCGCCGCGGCCGAGCTGATCGTCGAGGTCGGCGCCGAGGCCATCACGCACCGCATGGTCGCCGCCAGGGCGGGGGTGCCGCTCGGCGCCACGACGCAGTACTTCGCCACGCTCGACGACCTCCGCGGCGCCGCGTTCCGCGCCCTCGCCGACGAGATCGAGTCCCGGCTCGACGGCGTGCGGCAGACCCTCGCCGAGCAGGGAGCGGGGCCCGGGGTGATCGCGGCCCTCGTGTGCCGGAGCGCCGAAGACGGCCACGCCGTGCAGGCCGACCGCGCCGTGGTCACCGCGGCCGTGCACGACCCGCGACTGCGCGAACTCGCCCGCCACCTGTCGGACCGCCTGGTCGACCTGCTCGAGCCGACCTATGGCGCCGACCGCGCCAAAGCGGCGATGATCTTCATCGACGGGGTCATGTGGAGCACGCACATCCGCGACGACCGCCTCGATCAGTCCTTCCTCGAGACCGCACTGGCGCGGATCCTCGGAGAGCCCCTCTCCACCCCCTCCGCTGCGACAGCCACCCCCTGACACCGAGGAACACGCCTTGTCGAAACTCGCCATCCTCAGCCTGAAGAACCGCGCCCTCATCGCGCTCGTGACGATCGTCGCGGCCGTGTTCGGCGGGCTCGCGCTCACCAACCTCAAGCAGGAGCTGATCCCCTCGCTCGAGCTGCCCGCGCTCGTGGTCATGACGACGTACCCCGGCGCCTCGCCCGAGGTGGTCGAGAACGACGTCTCCACCCCGATCGAGTCCGCGATCCAGGGCGTGCCCGACCTGGAGTCGACCACCGCGACCAGCACGACCAATGCGTCGATCGTGCAGGCGATGTTCGCGTACGGGACGAACCTCGCCACGGCCGAACAGAAGATCCAGCAGGCGATCAACCGCATCTCCTCGCAGCTGCCGGAGGACGTCACGCCGCAGGTGCTGTCGGTGTCGATCGACGACTTCCCGGTGATCCAGGTGGCCGTGACCGGCTTCGACGACGCCGACAACGCGCAGGCCCAGCTCGAGAGCGTCGCCATCCCCGACCTGGAGGACGTGGACGGCGTCAACGCAGCCGAGATCGTCGGCGGGGTCGGCCAGCGCATCACCATCACGCCCGACGTGGGCCGCCTGGCCGCGGAGGGGCAGAGCACGCAGGCGATCAGCTCGGCCCTGCAGCAGAACGGCACGCTGTTCCCCGGCGGTGATATCACCGAGAACGGCGAGACGCTGACCGTGCAGACCGGGGCCAAGATCACCTCGGTCGACGAGATCGCCGCGCTGCCCCTCGTCGGCACCTCCCTCACGATCGGCGACGTCGCGACCGTCACCCAGGCGTCCGACCCGGTCACCTCGATCTCCCGCGTGGACGGGAAGGATGCGCTGTCGATCTCGATCACCAAGCTGCCCGCCGCCAACACGGTCGAGGTGTCGCAGGGCGTGATTGCCGCGCTCGACGAGATCGGCAAGGCACTGCCCGACGCGGAGTTCACGGTCGTGTTCGACCAGGCGCCGTTCATCGTGCAGTCCATCGACACGCTCGCCACCGAGGGCCTGCTCGGCCTCGTGATGGCCGTGCTCGTGATCCTCGTGTTCCTGCTCTCGGTGCGCTCGACCCTGGTCACGGCGATCTCGATCCCGACCTCCGTGCTCATCACGTTCATCGGGCTGCAGGCGTTCGGCTACTCGCTCAACGTGCTGACCCTCGGGGCGCTGACGATCGCGATCGGCCGTGTGGTCGACGACTCGATCGTGGTGATCGAGAACATCAAGAGGCACTACGTCGGCGACGCCGACAAGGGCGATGCGATCCGGCTCGCGGTGCGGGAGGTCGCCGCGGCGATCACCGCGTCGACGATCACGACCGTGGCGGTGTTCCTGCCGATCGTGTTCGTCGGCGACATGGTCGGCGAGCTGTTCCGGCCGTTCGCGATGACCGTGACGATCGCGATGGTGGCGTCGCTGCTGGTCGCGCTCACGATCGTGCCGGTGCTCGCGTACTGGTTCCTCAAGCCCGGCAAGCCGCTGCTCGACGAGCACGGGAACGCGATCGACCCCGAGCACCCCGACGCCCCGCCGACGGCGCTGCAGCGCGGCTACCGGCCGATCCTCGGCTGGACGCTGAAGCACTCCGGACTCACGGTGGTCCTCGCGGTGGTCGTGCTCGGCGCGACGCTCGCCGCGGCCCCGCTCATGAAGGTGAACTTCCTCAGCGACTCCGGGCAGAACACCATGACGGTGACGCAGGATCTCGGGCCGACCGCGAGCCTGGAGGCCAAGTCCGACGCGGCCGCGCCCGTGGAGGAGGCGCTGCTCGACATCGACGGCATCGAGCACGTGCAGGCCTCGATCGGGTCGAGCGGCTCCGCCCTGCGCGACGCCTTCTCCGGCGGCGCCGGCATCACCTACTCGGTGCTCACCGACGGCGACGCCGACCAGGAGAAGCTGCGCGCCGAGGTGCAGGACGCGATCGACGGCCTCGGCGACGAGGTCGGAGACGTCACCGTGGCCTCCTCCGCCGGCTTCGGCTCCAGCGACATCGAGATCACCGTCACCGCCTCGAACGGCGACGACCTCGCCACCGCCACCTCGGCGCTGGTGGAGGAGCTCGACGGGCGCGACGGCATCGGCCAGGTGACCGACAACCTCGCCGAGGCGCTGCCCTACATCGCGGTCGTGGTCGACCGGGAGGCCGCGGCCCAGGTCGGGCTGTCGGAGGTCGCGGTGGGCTCGATCGTGTCGAACACGATGCGCCCGCAGCAGATCGGGTCGGTCGAGATCGACGACACCGCTCTCACGGTGTACCTCGTGAACCCCGCGCCGCCGACGACCGTGGAGGCGCTGCAGCAGCTCGCCATCCCGACCGCCGCGGGCATCGTGCCCCTGCAGGACATCGCGACGGTCGAGCAGCGCAACGGCCCCACCTCGATCACGACCGAGCAGGGCCGCCGGACCGCGACGGTCACGGTCCCGCCCGCGTCGGACAACCTCGCGGTGGCCACGCAGTCGGTGAGCGCCGCCATCGCCGCGGTCGACCTGCCCGACGGTGCTTCGGCCGAGGTCGGCGGTGTCGCCTCGCAGCAGGCCGACTCGTTCTCGCAGCTGGGTCTCGCGATGCTCGCGGCCATCCTGATCGTGTACGTGGTGATGGTCGCGACCTTCAAGTCGCTGCGCCAGCCGCTGCTGCTGCTCGTGTCGGTGCCGTTCGCGGCGACCGGCGCCATCCTGCTGCAGATCGTGACGGGCGTGCCCCTGGGCGTGGCCTCGCTGATCGGCGTGCTGATGCTGATCGGCATCGTGGTCACGAACGCGATCGTGCTGGTCGACCTCGTCAACCAGTACCGAGAGAAGGGGCTGTCGACCGCTGACGCGGTGATGGCGGGAGGCGAGAAGCGTCTGCGCCCCATCCTGATGACCGCGCTCGCCACGATCCTCGCGCTGACGCCGATGGCGCTCGGCATCACGGGTCACGGCGGGTTCATCTCGCAGCCGCTCGCGATCGTCGTGATCGGCGGACTCATCTCCTCGACCGTGCTCACGCTCATCGTGCTGCCGACGCTGTACAACCTCGTCGAGGGCGCGAAGGAGCGGCGCCGCGCACGGCGGGGCGACGGCGGCACGGGCGACGACGGTTCCGGCCCGGACGCCCCGGCGTCACCCGTCGCGCCCACCGGAGCGGCCGCGCAGCCCGTCATCGCGGGAGCCACGGTCCACGCGGACGGCACGCCGGTCAGTCGCCGCGAGCTGCGCGATCACCACGGCGAGTAGAGCGCGCCACGACTCCGCGGAAGGGGCCCCGATGCGCATCAGACGATGGGGATCGGGGCCCTTCGCGCGCGGATCGGAGGAGGTGCGTCGGCCTCAGCCGAACGTGATGCCCCACTCCAGCGTCCAGGTCTCGCCCTGAGCCAGGCGGCGCAGCCCGATCCCGCTGTTGAACGCGTCGGCGGGGGCCGTCATCGGTTCGATCGCGACGGCGAGCGGCGTGCCGGGGTAGTTCCGCGCCGTGTACACCTGGGCGACGTCGAAGCCCTCGCCCTGCCACAGCGTGACGGTGCGGCCGTCGGGCGCGGTGAGGGTGTGGCGCACGCGGCCGTCGGCGTCGCGGTCCAGATCGGTCAGCCCGGTGTCGAGCGTCGCATCGCCCAGGCGCAGCCCCGTGCGCAGCGCCGGATCGGCGGGCCGGGTGCCGACCGGCAGCAGGCGGTCGTCGGTCTCGAAGGCGGTCTGCGCGGGAACCCGCAGCACCAGCTCGTGCGGGTCGACGTCGCCGATCGTGACGAACGGGTGCGTGCCGAGCGCGACCGGCGCCGCGTTCTCCGACCAGTTCGTGATGGTGTGCGTGACCTCGATGCCGTCGGCGGTGAGCACGTAGGCGACCGAGGTCTCGAGCAGATACGGGTAACCCGTCTGCGGATACACCGTGGCGCGCAGGGTCGCCGCGGCGTCGGTCTGCTCGACCGCGTACGGCGTGAAGCGGAGCAGGCCGTGGCTGGCATTGGCCGTCTTGGGCTCGGAGACCGTGAGCTGGCGGACCGTGCCCTCGTCGTCCCAGCGGCCGTCGCGGATGCGGTTGGGCCAGGGGACGAGCACGACGCCGGAGCACGACGGGGTGGGGGTGTCGAGCGGATACGGGGGCACGAGGTCGACCTCGCCGATGCGGAGGGAGCGCAGCGACGCGCCGACCTGGGCGATCTGCGCTGTCACCTCGCCGAGTCCGAGGTGCACCTGGAGGCCGGTGGGGGAGACGGGGGTCACCCCGTCATCGTAGTGGGGCGCGGGTCGCTCCCAGGGTCGGCCGGTACACTGGCATGGTCGGCTTCGGACACCCGCGCAGGGCGCGGACGTTTTTCAGTGTGTGAAGTGTGAGTCCAGGGGCCGATGGTGAACGTCGATCGACGTGAATCAACCATCACAGGAATGGCCCCGGCCGCAGATCGTCCGGAACTCCGCATCCGTCGGAGTGCTCGCGCGCGTGCGCAGCGCTGTTCTCGTGCGAGAACGCAGAAGGACACCCCCCGCATGCCCAAGAACAAGAAGCCCAAGGGCGGCCGCGCCGCCGCCAACTTCGAGCCGCGCTACGGCGCCAAGAAGACCTCCTTCCACGAGCGGCACCGCGGTGCGCCCGCCCGTGACGGTGCGCGCGACGAGCGCGGTACCAGGGCCGACACGGGCG
>NZ_SSDM01000231.1:0-2925 GCF_004794375.1 Microbacterium sp. K35
TGCGGCCCTCGACGTGCCCGTCAAGGGCCGCATCCCCGCGGACGAGCAGGCCGAGGAGGGGCGTGCGCTGGCGCGGCTCACCGATCTGGGCTGGGGCGGCGCGCTGCGCGACACCTTCGCCGCGGGCGCCCCCGATGCCGCGGTGACCCCGCAGCTGGTGCAGGCGTGCGTGCGCGTGCTCGCCGGGTGGGGGTGGGCGGAGCGGCCCGTCGCCGTGGTCGCCCTGCCCTCGCGGTCGCGGCCGCTGCTGGTGGACTCGCTGGCGCGAGGACTGGCCGACATCGGGCGACTGCCGTACCTGAGCGCTCTGGAGCTGCGCGGCGGGGGACCGTCCGGCCAGTCGGGAGGGAACAGCGTGTTCCGGCTCGCGGGCGTGTGGGACCGCTTCGACGCGTCGCACCTCGAGGTGCCAGCGGGCCCCGTGCTGCTGGTCGACGACCTCGTCGACAGTCGCTGGACCATGACGGTCGCCGCGCGCACCCTCCGTCGTGCCGGGGCCACCGCGGTGCTCCCGTTCGCGCTCGCCCTCCGCGGCTGACGCCGGGGCCCCGGGCTCAGTCGTCGGCGGGGGAGATGCGCGGGGGCCAGGAGGTCGCGCCGAGCTCGCGGGAGATGTTCCTCGCGGTCTCGCGCAGAGCGTTCACGACGGCGTCCGAGGCGGGGGTCTGCGAGGTCGGCAGGACCACGGCGACCGCGGCGACGATCGCGTCGGAGGCATCGGCGACGGGCGCCGCGAGCGACGACTCACCGAGCACGGCCTCGTCGAACTCGCCCGCCATGCCCCGCTCGGCGATCGCGGGCAGCTCCAGCGTCAACCGCGCGACGTCGGTGACCGTGTCGCCGGTGAGGCTGCGCAGCGGTGCGTCGAACACCGTCCGCTGGAACCCCTGGTCGTACGCGAGCAGCACCTTGCCCATCGCGGAGGCGTGCGCGGGGATCGCCATACCGGTCTCGAGCATCTGCTGGCTGTCGTCGGGGCGCAGGTTGTGATGGATCACCAGCACGTCGGTGAAGTGCGGCGCTCCCAGGCGCACGGAGAGGTGCGTGCGGCGGGCGAGCTCCTGGGTCCAGCGCATGGACCGCGCCCGCACGTCGAGGCTGTCGAGGTACACGTTGCTGAGGCGCAGCAGGGTGGGGCCGAGCATGTAGCGCTGCCCTCCGCGCTCCTTGGCGACCAGGCCGTGCGCGCGCAGCGACTTCACGATGCCGTGCACGGTCGATGGCGGCAGGCCGAGCGCGCTCGACAGGTCGGTGATGCCGAGGTGGCGCGCCCCCTGCAGCAGGTCGAGGATCTTCGCCGCACGGTCGATCGCCTGGATCATCCGCGTCTCCTTCCGGTCGTCGTCGACCCGGTCGCGCCGGTCGCCTGAACGATCTTGACAAGCCGGCAGGCTCCGAGCATATTCGACATTAACGAATTCCTTTCGGATTTTCGGGACAGCGCACGATGCATCAAAGGAGATCGCACGATGAAGAAGCTCATCAACGCCCCGGAAGACGTCCTCGTCGAATCCCTGCGGGGCGTCGCCGCCGCTCATCCGGAGCTGTCGGTGGATCTGGAGAACCACGTCATCACGCGGGCCACGCCCAAGGCGCAGGGCAAGGTCGCCGTCGTGTCCGGCGGCGGGTCGGGACACGAGCCCCTGCACGGCGGCTACGTGGGCACGGGCATGCTCGATGCGGCCGTCGCCGGGGAGGTCTTCACCTCACCCACCCCCGACCGCGTGCAGGTGGCGACCCAGGCCGTCGACCGTGGCGCCGGCGTGCTGCACATCGTGAAGAACTACACCGGCGACGTTCTCAACTTCGAGATGGCGGCCGAGCTCGCGTCGATGGAGGGCATCGAGGTGGGCACGGTCGTGGTCGACGACGACGTCGCGGTGCAGGACTCGCTGTACACGGCGGGACGCCGCGGGGTCGGGCTCACGGTGCTGCTGGAGAAGCTCGTGGGCGCCGCCGCCGAGGAGGGCCGCGACCTCGCGTCCGTCGTCGAGCTCGCGAAGCGCATCAACGGACAGGGGCGCTCGATGGGCATGGCGCTCACGAGCTGCACGGTGCCCGCCGCGGGCAAGCCCACGTTCGACCTCCCGGACGACCAGATGGAGATCGGCATCGGCATCCACGGCGAGCCGGGCCGACACCGCGAGCCGCTCGCGCCCGCGTCCGACATCGCCCGCCAGCTCGTCGAACCCATCCTGGGCGACATCGACGCGGCCGGTCCCGCGATCGTGATGCTCAACGGCATGGGCGCGACCCCGCTCATCGAGCTCTACCTCATGTACGGCGAGGTCGCCGCGATCCTGGAGAAGTCGGGCGTGCAGATCGCCCGCAACCTCGTCGGCAACTACATCACCTCGCTCGACATGGCCGGCTGCTCGGTCACGGTGCTGAAGGCCGACGACGAGCTGCTGCGGCTGTGGGACGCACCCGTGGTCACCCCCGGCCTGCGGTGGGGCGCCTGATGGCGGCCGTCGGCACCGCGCAGCTCGCGGACTGGATCACCCGCTACCGCGACGCGGTCACCGCACAGCGCGACTGGCTCACCGAGCTGGACTCCGCGATCGGCGACGCCGACCACGGCGCCAACATGGCCCGCGGCTTCGCCGCCGTGGGAGACAAGCTCGCCGCGGGGACCCCGGCCACGGCCGACGAGCTGCTGAAGACGGTCGGCATGACGCTCGTGAGCTCGGTGGGCGGAGCGAGCGGCCCGCTGTACGGCACCTTCTTCCTGCGCATGGGCATGTCCGCCGGAGCGGTCTCGGAGCTGGACGGCCCCGCGCTCGCCGCGGCCCTGCGTGCCGGACTCGAGGGCATCGTCGCCCGCGGCAAGCCCGAGGCGGGGGACAAGACCATGTACGACGCGATGGCGCCGGCGGTCGATGCGTTCGACGCGGCGCTCGCCGACGGATCCTCGGTGGGCGACGC
>NZ_SSDM01000232.1:0-7713 GCF_004794375.1 Microbacterium sp. K35
GCGGGACGGCGACGGCCACGCGTGCCCCGGAGGCGTCGGCGGCGGACGATCCCGCCGAGGCGCCGGAGTCGCGCGACCCCGATCCCGCCTGAGCCGGGTCACGGCGGACGGCGACTGCGCGGAGACTTGGAGCCGCGGGCATCGTCAGCGCGGCAGCTGCGCCGCGAGTCGGGCGTCCGTGGTGATCTCGCGGCGTGTCCAGGCGAACAGGTGCCGGGAGTCGAACGTGCGCGAGCACCGGGCGCACGAGGTGGCCCGCGTCGGGCGGCGGTGGCGATAGGTCACGTGCCCCGCGGGGCAGTGCCCCACCCACGGCGCCAGCTCGACCGCGGTCTCGCCGTGGTGGGTGGTGCCGCCGACGTAGCCGAGGTCGGCGGCGACGCGTTTCCACGCGGGGCCGTGCGCCGCCGCGTGACCCGCGAGCGCATGGGCCACCTCGTGCAGCAGGACCTGGTGGATCTCGTCGTCCTCGAAGCGGGCGGCGAGGTAGCGCGATACCGTGATGCGCTTGTTCGTGTAGTCGCACTGCCCGGCACGGCGCTTGGCATGGTCGAAGTCGAACGTCCAGCTGTCGTCGAGGTGCAGCCGGATCAGTGCCTCGCCCCAGACGCGCACTCGGGTCAGTTCCGCCATGGGCTCAGGGTAATCCACGGCGAGGACATCGGGGTGCTGCGGCTCAGCCCGCGATGAGCTGCGACGGTCGGTGCCGTTCGGCGGCCTCGATCGCCAGCAGCACGGTCTCCAGCTCGCTGTCGGCCGCGCCCGACTCGCGCCGCAGGAACAGCGACTGCTTGAAGCTCTCCCGCGCGGTGTCGAAGTCGCCGGCCTCGTAGGCGTTCTTGCCGTGGTGCTGGTAGGCGAACGCGGCGATCGACAGCCAGCGCTGCCCCTCGGCCTCGGAGGCGCACGTGGCCAGCTCCTGCTCGGCGGCCGCATGGGCGCCGCGGTACTGCAGGATCGTGGCGTGCAGCACGCGGGCGCGCAGCACGTCCCGGCGGGTTCCGGCCATCCGCGCCTGGCGCACGGTCTCCTCGGCGAGCACGAGCGCCTCGTCGAGACGGTCGAGCACCTTCAGCAGCCACACGCGCTCGAGCAGTGCGGGCAGAGAGCGCTGCTCCTCGATCTCGGTCAGGCGGGCAGCGCACTCGTCGAGATCGACCAGTTCGCGGAGGGTCTCCCGGTCGTAACCCCGGATCAAACTCATTGCTCTCCTTCTGATGCGTCCCCGCCGCGTCCCCGTCCAGTGTGCCTGGCGTCTGCGCGGTCTCGAAGGCGGCGCGCCCTGGTCAGCGCAGGAACAGCGATGCGTCAGGGCGGGGCGACGCGACGGCGTCCGCGTCCGTCACGACGCGAGCTCCCTGGAGGAACGCCTCCGCCTCCGCGCCCTGGGCGATCTTGGCGGGGTGGGGTCCGGCCGCGAGCAGTCGCGGCAGCCACTCGGTGGGCAGCGGCGCGGCGGATGCCGCGAGCACGAGGTTGCCGAATCGCCGTCCCTTGAGCACCTGCGTGTCGGCGAGGATGCCGAGCTCGGGCAGCACGGCGGCGATGGTCGCGGCCTGGCGCCGGGCGAACGCGAGCCCCGGTCCGTCCGCGACGTTCACCAGCAGCACGCCACCGGGGGCGAGCAGCCCGGAGAGCTCGCGGTAGAACTCGACGCTCGTGAGATGGGCGGGCGTCTGCGCGCCGGAGTACACGTCCGACACCACGAGGTCGCAGGCGTGGTGCAGTGCGGCGGGCAGGCGCCCCACACCCTCCCGTGCGTCGCCGATGCGCAGCCGGATGGCCGCGCCCTTTGGGAGGGGGAGGTGCTCCCGGACGAGCTGCACGAGCGGTGCCTCCAGCTCGATCACCTGCTGGCGCGAGCCGGGTCGCGTGGCCTCGATGTAGCGGGGGATCGTGAGCGCGCCGGCACCGAGGTGCACGGCGGTGAGCGGACCGGCGGGCAGCTGGTCGATCACGGCGCCCATCCGCACGATGTACTCGAAGTGCAGGTGGGTCGGGTCGTCGAGGTCGACGTGCGACTGTGGGGTGTCGTCGACGATGAGCTCGAAGCCGCTCGTGAACTCGGAGGGGACGATGCGGGCGATGCCGCCGTGATCGAGCCGGGTCTGCGGGTGCTCGGTGTCTCGCGCGCGCGTCCGGCCCATGCTCCGAGCCTACGCGCTGCGCCGACCGCTCAGCGCTGGTTGCCGACCGCGCACGTCTCCTGCTCGAGCGTCTGACCGGAGACGTCCGGGGGCAGGGTGGCCCGCGCGTCGGGCGTCTCGGTCGGCGCGGGGGTCGCGGCGGTGCCGTCGGTCTCGCCCGGCGCCGGTGTCACGAGCTCCACGCCGCGGCGGGTCGCCACGTCGCCGGTCAGCTGCAGCGGCTGTCCGGACTTGATGGCCGCCCACAGCTGTTCGGCCGCGGCCTCGTTGGGCACCACGCGGTCGTCGTCGTCGGGGTCGACCACGTTGGGGTACTGCACGAAGACGAAGTCGCTGAACTTCACGTCCTTCAGGGCGAGCGCGAGCTGCGCGAGCCGGAGCGGGTCGTTGAGCGATTCGCTGGGGTCGATGTTGTCGGCCACGGCGTTCGCGATGCGCAGCACCTTCGGCACATCGGTGAGCGTCTCCTCGCTGAGCACCTTCTTCGCGAGGCGCGACATGTACTGCTGCTGGTTGGAGATGCGTGCCAGGTCGCTCTCGTCGCCCACGCCGTGCCTGGTGCGGATGAACTGCAGTGCCTCGACGCCCGACACGGTGCGCATGCCCGCCGGCCAGTCGATGCCCGTGTGCCGGTCGCGGATGCCCTCTCCCGCGATGCACACCTCGACGCCGCCGATCGCGTCGGTCACGGCCATCACACCGTCGAAGCTGATGGCGGCGGCGAACTCGATCGGGATGTCGCCGAGCGTGCTGACGGTCTTCGCGACGCACGAGAGCCCGGCGTGCTCGAACAGGGAGTTCATGCGCGCCTTCTGCATGGCCGATGCGACGGAGCCGTCGGGCCGGGTGCACTCCGGCACCTCGACGCCGAGGTCGCGGGGGAGCGAGACGACCGTGACGTTGCGGGGCTCGGCCGAGACGTGCACGAGGAGGGTGACGTCGTTGCGGCGGAGTCCGTCGGCCTCTTCGCACCGCTCCGCGAACAGCGCGGTCGCGCGCTCTCCGCACTCGTCCGTCCCGGCGATCAGGATGCTGAAGGACTTGTCGGCGGGGTAGGCGCCGATGGTGGGCGGGTCGACCTCGGGGGCTCCCTCCAGCACCACGGCGTCGTCGCCGATGCGGGCGAACAGGTCGACGATCAGGAACGTGCCGACGCCGATGACGGAGACCAGCACGACGGCGAGGGAGATGCCGAGGAGCCGGAAGACCCGTCCGGCGGTGCTGCGCGTGCGCTGCGGGGCGTGGCGGGCGATGGTCGGGCGATCGGCGTCGTGTCCGCGGCGTGGCATAGGCGCGAGCCTACCGGCGGAGGCCGATGTTACGGGGGTGTGACGATTCTGGGAGGAACTTGCAGCGAATTAGTTAGTCGTGGATACTTTTTCCTATCCCCCGGTCTGCACCCGATGCCTACCTGGACTTTTCAAAGAGGAGATCCCTTCATGCACAAGCGCATTCTTCCGGCAGTGGCGCTCGGCGCCGCCGCCACGATCGCCCTGGCCGGCTGTGCCGGCGGCAGTGGCGACAACGGCTCGGCCGACGGTGAGGGCAAGGAGCTCACCGTCTGGATCATGAAGGGGACCAACCCCGACGCGACCGCGTTCTACGACAAGGTCTCCGAGGCCTTCGAGGAGGAGACCGGCGCGACCGTCAAGATCGAGGAGATCCAGTGGGCCGACGCCCACGACCGCTTCGTCACCTCGATCGCCGGCGGCACCACCCCCGACATCGCCGAGACCGGCACCACCTGGACCGCCGAGTTCGCCGACGCCGGCGCGCTCCTCCCGATCGACGAGTACGTCGACGGCGAGAAGGGCCTGCGCGACGACCTGGTCGAGGGCCTCTCGGTCGCGGGCACGTACGACGACGAGCTCTACGGCATGCCGTGGTACGCCGGCGTCCGCTCGATCGTCTACCGCACCGATGTCTTCGAGGAGCTCGGGCTCGAGGCTCCGAAGACGTGGGACGACATCGTCACCGCGGGCGAGGCCATCAAGGCCGCCAAGCCCGACATGCTGCCCTTCCCGGTCGCGGGCGACGCCGAGTTCCAGGTCTACCCCTGGGTCTGGGGCGCCGGCGGCGAGATCGCCACGAAGGACGGCGACACCTGGACGAGCGAGCTGGACAGCGCCGAGTCGCAGGCCGGCATCGAGTTCTACACGGGCCTGGCCACCGAGCACGGCTTCTCCTCCGCGGGTGCCACCACCTGGAAGGAGACCGACCTCCGTGACGCGTTCACGCAGGGCAACGTCGCCATGATGCTCTCCGGATCGTGGACCCCGAACGCGCTCGTCGAGGCCAACCCCGAGCTCGAGGGCAAGATCGGCGCCGCGGTCATCCCCGGCCAGGACGGCGGCATCGCCCCGTCCGTGCTCGGCGGCTCGCACCTGTCGATCTTCAACACCACCAAGAACGCCGACCTGGCGTGGGAGTTCGTCAAGCTCATGACCACCGGCAAGTTCGCCGAGCAGTGGTCGGACGAGACCGGCTACTTCCCGGGCGTGCAGTCCGCGATGGAAGAGGCCCTCGCCTCGACCGACCCGCTCGTCGCCCCGTTCGCGGAGCAGATGGTCGACGGCGGCGCGTCCGTCCCGGTCACCCCGAACTTCGGCGCCGTGCAGGCGAAGAAGACGACCAACGCCATGATCCAGGCCATCCTCAGCGGGCAGAAGGACGTCGCGACCGCGACGAAGGACGCCGCTGCGGAGATGACCGAACTGCTCAACCAGTAAGGAACCACTCCTTCCATGTCGATGGTGCAAGCGCCACTGCCGGCCACGAAGGCGGAGTCCACCTCCGCCTCCGTGGCCGGCGGCCGGAAGAAGCGAGGACTCTCGCTCGTCACGGCCCGTCCCTGGCTTCTCCTCGCGCCCGGGCTGATCATCCTCGCGGTGCTCATGCTCTGGCCGCTCGTCCAGGTGTTCATCTACTCGCTGCAGGACTACGGACTGCGCGAGATCAACACCGGCGAGAACAACTGGATCGGCCTGGACAACTACGTCGAGGCGCTCACCAACCCGACCCTGTGGACGGTGGTGCTCCCCAACACGGTCGGCTTCGCGGCCGTCGCGGTGTTCACCACCGTCGCACTCGGGACCCTGGTCGCGCTGCTGCTCGCGCGCCTCGGCACCGTGTGGCGCACCATCGTGTCCAGCTGCATCATGGTCGCGTGGGCGATGCCCGCCGTGACCGGCACCTACGTCTGGACGTTCATCTTCGATGCCGACCGCGGCATCTTCAACTCGGTGCTCCAGGACCTCGGCCTCATCGACGGCCAGGTCAACTGGTTCACCAACCAGTGGTCGTTCTACGCGATCGTGCTGCTCAACGTCGTCCACCACGGCTTCCCGTTCGTGGCGATCACGGTCCTCGCCGGGCTCCTCGGCGTCTCGAAGGAGATGCTGGAGGCCGCGGCCCTCGACGGCGCCGGTGCGTGGCGCCGGTTCTGGAAGATCATCTTCCCCACGCTCAAGCCCGTGTTCTCGGTCGTCATCATCCTGTCGACCATCTGGGACTTCAAGGTCTTCGCGCAGGTCTACCTGATGCCCGGCGGCAGCGGCGGCAACCGCCAGGTGCTGAACCTGGGCGTGTGGTCGTACGTGGAGTCGTTCGGGCAGAACCGCTACGGCTTCGGCGCCGCACTCGCGGTGCTGCTCACCCTCGTCCTGATCGGCATCACGATCGTGTACATCCGGTCGCTCATGAAGGAGGACGAGCTGTGAACCCGCGCCCCCGGCTCCGCTCGCGCATCGGTCTCGGGATCGGCGTCGCCGCCGTCCTGATCTTCACGCTGTTCCCCGTGTACTGGATGGTCTCCAGCGCACTCGACGGCAAGGCCTCCAGCGGTGGACAGTCGCTCCTGCCGCAGGAGTTCACGTTCGACAACTTCGCGTTCGTGCTCACCGAGGGCGGCTTCGGCACCTACCTGCGCAACTCCGCCATCGTGGCGCTCGTCACGGTGCTCGTCAGCGCGCTGGTGTGCCTGCTCGCGGCGGTCGCCGTCGCGCGCTTCCGCTTCAAGTTCCGCACCACGATCCTCATGATGATCCTCGTCGTGCAGATGGTGCCGCTCGAGGCGCTCGTGATCCCGCTGTTCCTCCAGGTGAAGAGCCTCGGCCTGCTCAACAGCATCATCGGTCTGATGGTGGTGTACGTGGCGCTGTCGCTCGCGTTCGGAATCTGGATGCTGCGCGGCTTCGTCGCCGCCGTGCCCGTCGAGCTGGAGGAGGCCGCGTACATCGACGGCGCCAGCTGGTGGCGCATGTTCCGCTCGGTGCTGCTGCCGCTGGTGATGCCGGGTCTCGTCGCGACCAGCATCTTCAGCTTCATCACCGCCTGGAACGAGTTCATCTTCGCGATGACGATCCTCGGTGCCCAGACCGACCAGTACACGGTGTCGATCGGCCTCAAGTCGTTCTTCGGCCTCTACTCCAACGACTGGGGCAGCATCATGGCCGCATCGACCATCATCACCGTGCCGGTCATGATCTTCTTCGTGATCGTGCAGCGTCGGCTCTCCGCCGGCATGGTCGCCGGGGCGGTGAAGGGATGACCGACGAGCTGGAGCGCCTGGCGAACGGCGTGCTGTGGCCGGGCTTCCTCGGTACGGAGGCGCCCGCGTGGCTTCTCGATGAGCTGCGCGATGGACTGGCCGGTGTCGTGTACTTCGGGCAGAACGTCGGAGAGGGGCTGCCGGCGCTGAGCGCCCAGATCCTCGACGCGAACCGCGCGGCGCTGATCGGCGTCGACGAGGAGGGCGGCAGCGTCACGCGCCTGGAGTCGGCCACCGGTTCCACGCTCCCCGGCGCGGCGCAGCTCGGCACGCTCGACGATCTCGTCGCCTCGGAGCGCACCGGTGCGGAGCTCGCCCGCCGCGTGCGGGCGGTGGGCGGGAACGTCGTGCTCGGCCCGGTCGCCGACGTCAACACCGATCATCGCAACCCGGTCATCGGCGTGCGGTCCTTCGGCGCGGACACGGAGCTCGTGTCGCGCCACGCGGTCGCGATGCTCGACGGCATCCAGGACGGCGGGGCGGCGGCGTGCGTGAAGCACTTCCCGGGTCACGGCGACACCCACGTCGACTCGCACCATGTGCTGCCCCGGATCGACCTCGACCTCGACGAGTACGAGCGCGAGCACCTGGAGCCGTTCCGTGCCGCGGTGGAGGCGGGCGTCGACGCCGTCATGACCGCGCACATCGTGGTTCCCGGGTGGGGCGACGCTCCGGCGACCCTCAACCCGCGCGTGCTCGGCATCCTGCGCGACTGGGGCTTCGACGGCGTGATCATCACCGACGCGCTCGACATGGCCGCGATCCGCGAGACCGTCGGGCTCGGCGGCGGCGCGGCACGTGCCCTCGCCGCCGGCGTCGACCTGCTGTGCATCGGCAATCCGACCAACCCCGGCGAGGCGGCGCTGCCCGACCAGGATCTGCGCGACTTCCGTGCTGCGCGCGACGGGATCGTGGCTGCGCTGCGCGACGGCTCGCTGTCGCGCGAGCGCGTGGAGGAGGCCGCGGGACGCGTGGCCGCCCTCGCCGCGAAGCTGCAGGCGCAGGCCGCCCGCGAGC
>NZ_SSDM01000233.1:0-10854 GCF_004794375.1 Microbacterium sp. K35
CCGCGCTGCCCGGGCGCCTCGTCGACACCGTGGGGGCGGGCGATGCGACGCTCGCCGCCGTCGCCGGCGGTCTGGTCGCCGCTGCTCCGCAGGCCGCAGGGGAGTGGGACGCCCTGCTGCGACGGGCCATGGACATCGCGGCCGCGACGTGCAGGGCCGAGGGCGGTCTGCTGCGCACGCCCGAGTCGCTCGCCGAGTCCGACCGCGGGGTGCACGGCAGCTGACGCCTCGATTTCTCGACCCCGCATCGTGCGGGTATGATGGATCTTCGTGCCCCCGGTTGGCTGTTGAAGTCGGACGGGTGCGCTCTGGCGAGTTACCCAAGTGGCCAAAGGGATCTGACTGTAAATCAGCCGTCTTCGACTTCGGGGGTTCGAATCCCTCACTCGCCACCACGGAAGCCCCCGCTCGTCGGGGGCTTCTTCCGTTTCGGCGCGCGTCTCACGAACCCGTGACACCGAGGCCCTCCGTCGGCCACACTGAGTGCCATGGGATCAGCGTTGACCACCATCGGACTGCCCGTCGCGCTCGGCATCATCATGCTGGGTCTGGGCCTCAGCCTCACCCTCGGCGACTTCGCGCGGGTGCTCAAGCAGCCGAGGGCGGTGATCGTCGCGCTGCTGTGTCAGCTGGTGCTCCTTCCGGCCGTCTGCTTCGGGCTCGTGCTGCTGTTCCAGCTGCCGCCGGTGCTGGCGGTGGGAATGATGATGCTCGCCGCGTCGCCGGGCGGCACCACGGCGAACCTGTACAGCCACCTGTTCCGCGGCGACATCGCCCTCAACATCTCGCTCACGGCGGTGAACTCGGTGATCGCGGTGATCACGCTGCCGATCATCACGAACCTCGCGATCGCCTACTTCCGCCCGTTCGATGACACGCTGGGGCTGCAGTGGTCGAAGGCCCTCGAGGTGTTCGCGATCGTGCTGCTGCCCGTCGCGCTCGGCATGCTGATCCGGCGGTTCTGGCCACGGTTCGCCGCGAGCATGGACAAACCGGTGCGCATCGCCTCGGTCGTCATCCTGATCGTCGTGATCGCGGGCGCCGTGGCCTCGAACTGGACGCTCCTGGTCGACAACGTGGCGCGTCTGGCTCTCATCACCGTGCTGTTCTGCCTGGTCAGCCTCGCGGTCGGATTCCTCATCCCGCGGATGCTGCGGGTGGGCAAGCGTCAGGCGATCGCGACGTCGTTCGAGATCGGCATCCACAACGCGACCCTGGCGATCGTGATCGCGCAGTCCGTGCTCGGCTCGGTGGAGCTGAGCCTCCCCGCAGCCGTCTACGGGGTGCTGATGTTCTTCATCGCGTTCGGCTTCGGGTTCCTCATCCGCGAGCGCAGCGGTGCGTCCGAAGCACGGACCGCGCCCGCCGTCGAGGGCGTTTCCTAGACTGGAGTGATGCGAGCCCTCACCGAAGCCGACGTCCGGGCCTCGTTCGTGAACGCGGACGCGGACGAGCTGCGCGTCATGGAGATGCCGCACGACTTCCTCCTGGTCGACTGGGACTACCTCGACTTCTTCGCCTGGCGCGACCCGAGCGCGGGCAAGCGCGGCTACGTGCTGATCCAGCACGAGAGCCGCGTGGTCGGTGTCGTGCTGCGGGCGTCGGAGCCCGGTCGCGGGCGCTCCGGCATGTGCAACATCTGCCACACGATGCAGCCGGGCAACCAGGTCGCGCTGTTCTCCGCGCGACGGGCGGGCGAGGCCGGCGCTCGCGGCGACTCCTTCGGCACGTACATCTGCGCGGACCTCTCCTGTCACGAGAACGTGCGACTCGCGCATCCGCTCGCGCCGAACGAGATCCGCGCGGCGGGTCAGGCCGACTTCCGCCTCGACGGCACGCGCCGCCGGATGGAGGGGTTCGTCTCCCGCGTGTGGGAGCAGGGCTGAGTCCGGCTAGCCTGGATCCACACGTCCTGTGCTCGAGGGAGACGCCATGAGTGAAGCCATCCTGTTCGCGGTCGACGAGGGGATGGCGCGGCTGACGCTGAACCGTCCGGCTCGCCTCAACGCCTTCAACGCCGATCTGGCCCACGCCTGGCGTGACGCCACGGCCGAGGCCACCTCGCGGAGCGACGTGAAGGCGATCCTCCTCGACGCGGCGGGGCCGGCGTTCTGCGCGGGCGGCGACGTGATCGACATGGCGACCACGATGGGCGCCTCCGGTGCCGAGATCACCGCGCTCGCCGAGGTGATCAACGCGGGCATCCGCTCGCTGACCGAGTCGAGCATCCCGGTGGTCGCCGCCGCCCACGGTACGACGGCGGGTGGCGGGCTCGGCATCCTGCTCGCGACCGACTACGCCGTGGTCGGGGCACGATCGAAGCTCGGGAGCCTGTACGCCAACATCGGTCTCACGCCCGACCTGTCGGTGTCGGCGCAGCTGGCCCGTGCGATCGGTCAGCGCAGAGCGCTGCAGCTCGTGCTGCAGGATCGGTTGCTGACGGCGGCCGAGGCGCTGGAGTGGGGACTGGTGGCCGAGGTCGTGGAGGGCGAGGACGCGGCCGCGGAGGCGGAGGCCGTGCGCTCGCGCGCCGAGGAGGTCGCCCGCTTCTGGCTGGCCGGGGCCGCGGATGCCTATGGCCAGGCCAAGCGGCTGGTGCGGTCGCAGCCCGAGCGCACCTTCGTCGAGCAGCTGTCGGAGGAGGCGCGCTCGATCGGTGCCGCACTCGAGACTCCCGACGCGCAGGCGCGGGTCGCCGCGTTCGCTGCGGCATCGGCGCGCAAGACCGCCTGACTCTTCCTCCCCAGCCACCGGTTTTCGTCGCGTCCGTCTGCACGGCGCGAAGATCCCCGAACCGGGACCGGCGCGCGTGGGAGGATGTGGACATCGATCGCCACTCGACGAGAGGACCCCCATGTCCCATCCGGACATCAGCACGCCGCCGCAGGCTGAGAAGAAGAACATGTCGCTGCTCATCCGAGGCTCGATCTGGGTGGCGATCGGCGCGCTGATCGCGGCCGCGCTCGTGTGCGTGGTGTGGGTGCTGATCGGCGACCAGAACGGCCTGATCGGTCGTGCCTTCCTCACGATCCTGCTCCTGGCCGCGTTCGCCGGCATCGCGATCCTGGAGGCCGGGCTCGCCCCCAACCGCCCGGACTGGCTCCAGCTCGCGAGCATGGTCAGCTGGGTCGTGGCGCTCCTGGTGGGGCTCGTGAAGATCTGGCTCCCGGAAGACGGCATCTACTTCGGGGCGGAGCGCTTCTTCCAACTCCTGCTCGTGATCGGAGTGCTCCAGCTCGCCCTGCTGCACGTGCGTCTGTTCACGAAGGCGGCGCAGCGCCACGTCACCACCTTCACACGCGTCATCTTCATCGTGACGGTCGTGTTCCTCGGTGCGCTCGTGGCGATGCTCGTGTTCTTCCTCGCGTTCCCGAACACGTTCGACTACAGCGAGCTGTACTGGCGCATCGTGGTCGCCCTCACGATCCTGGTCGCGGTGGGCACCACGCTCATCCCCCTGCTGAACGCGCTCTTCGCGCCGAGGAAGGCCGCCACGCCGACGCCGCAGAACCCGGCTCCCGCGTGGCCCACGTTCGCCGACGGCCGCACCCCGCTCCCCGCACTGCCCGACGGCTCGCCCGACTGGAACGCGTACTACACCGGTTACCCGACGGCTCCGCAGCAGGCTCTCCCGCAGCCGCAGACCACGGCGTTCCCCGTGGTTCCCGAGGCCGCGGTCGCGCAGCCCGCGCCTCCGGCTGCGCCCTCCGCACCCCCGGTGGCCCAGCCCGGCCCTCCGGTACCGGACGCGCCGGTACCGCCCCGACCCGCCGCGCCGGAGCCCCCCGCGCCGCATCAGGGCGAACCTCCCGCGTTCCCGCCGCCCCCTCCCGCGCCGGGAAACCGGGCGTCGTGACAGTGTCACAGGAGCAGGAGCTCGGCGCGCTCGCCGCGGAGGTCGCTCGGGAGGCGGGGGAGCTCGCCAGGACACGCCGACAGCAGGGGGTCACCCTGGCTGCGACCAAGTCGACACTGGCCGACATCGTGACCGAGGCCGACCGCGAGGTCGAGGCGCTGATCCGCGACCGTCTGCTGACGGCGCGGCCGCACGACGGCTTCCTCGGCGAGGAGTCCGGTACGGCGGCGGGCGACAGCGGGATCACCTGGGTGGTCGACCCCATCGACGGCACCGTCAACTATGCCTACGGCATCCCGGCCTACAACGTCAGCATCGCGGCCGTGCAGGGAGAGCCCGACCCGAGCCGGTGGGAGGCGCTCGCCGCCGCCGTGCACGCACCGGCCGTGGGGGAGACCTTCACCGCCGCTCGAGGTCACGGAGCCTGGCTCGATGGCAGGCGCCTCGAGGTCACGCAGGAGACACCGGCCGGCGCGCTCCTCGCCACCGGGTTCGGCTACGACCCCGCGACCCACGACGGCGACCTCGCGACCGTGCGCCGGGTGATGCCCATCGCGCGGGACCTCCGGCGGATGGGGTCGGCCGCACTCGACCTCGCGTACGTCGCAGCTGGCCGACTCGACGGCTACTTCGAGCGCGGACTGGCCCCCTGGGACCTCGCGGCGGGCGCGCTACTGGTGAGCGAGGCGGGCGGCATCGTGACGCGCGTCGACACCGACTCCCCTCGGCCGCTGCTGATCGCCGGAGGGCCAGCCGTGCACGCGCGGCTCACCGAGATCCTGTGCCGAGAAACCTGAACTGATACATGGCATTCCCAGGGTGATCGGGGTAGTGTTTACCCGATCGTTACTTTCACCACCCGAAGGTGAAAGCTGTCATTGCGCCCCCGAGCAACACGAACGACCGAGAGACTAGTTTTGCCCTTCGAGAATCCCCAGGCTGCCGCTGCGCCCACGCGTCGCTCCAGCCGTCATCGCACTGCGGCCACCGAGGCCCCGGCGACCGGGACGACGGCACCCCTCGCTCACGCGGAGACCGTGGTCGCGCTCGCCGCCGTCGCACCCCTCTCCCGTCGCGCCGCACGTCAGCGGCCGAACGACGTCCCGCCGGTGCCTCAGGCTCCCGCCGAACCGTTCATCGCCGCGACGCCCGTGCCCGCCGTGGCCGACGTCCCCGCCGTGCCCCTCACGGCGACGCACGACGCACCCGCCGAGGCCGCAGCCGCCGAGGCCATCCCGCCGGCCTCCGAGCCGTTCGTGGCCGAAGCCGACGCCGAGGGAGACGCGTTCGAGCGTGCCTCGCGCGCCTTCCGCAGCACCGGCACCGTGCGCACCGTCCCTGCTGCGGCCGCGAGTGCCCCGTCATTCGCCAGCGCCGCCGACGTGCAGGGTGCGGCGGCCGAACACGTCGCATCGCGTCCCCGCCGTCTCCGGCGCTTCGTGACGGTCGGCGCGACCGTCGGTGTCATGGGTCTGGCCGGACTGCTCGCGGTCTCCATGACGCTGCCCGCCGAGGCCGTCGCCGCCGCGCGCGGAGGGTCGATGGCGTCCACCTCCCTCGTGACCGCTGCCGCCGCCGACGCCGCGGGGTCGGCGAACGACGAGATCCAGGCCTTCGTCGCGCCCTCCGACGTGCAGAACGCACCGCTCACCCGCAACGACGACTACAGCACGGTCTCGCTCGTCGAGGTCGCGGCCGAGCAGGGCATCAACTACTCGGGCGAGGTCTTCACGAACGACCCCGACGCGGCCATCCAGTGGCCGTTCATGGTCGGCGTCGGCATGTCGTACGGCTATGGCATGCGCAGCGGGCGCCTGCACGAGGGCATCGACTTCACCCCCGGCAACGGCGCGCCCATCCAGGCGATCGCCGACGGCGTGGTGCGCACCGCCACGGAGCAGGGCGGCGCCTACGGGGTCACGGTCTACATCGACCACGTGATCGACGGTCAGACCATCACCAGCCACTATGCGCACATGCAGTACGGCTCGCTCCAGGTGAAGGCGGGCGACCGGGTCACCGTCGGCACCGTCATCGGCAAGACCGGGAACACGGGCCGCTCCTACGGCGCGCACCTCCACTTCGAGCTCATCGTCAACGGCACGACGATCGACCCGATGCCGTGGCTCCGTGCCAACGCCGGACGCACGTCGTACTGACCGGCCTGATTTCATGAGGACGCCACAGTGATGGTATTCTCGTGTGGTTGCCCCGCGAGGGGCAGCACGCCCCGATAGCTCAGTGGCAGAGCACTTCCATGGTAAGGAAGGGGTCGTCAGTTCAATCCTGACTCGGGGCTCGGAGTTCGCATCTGCGATGCGGATGCCGTGCGGCAGGGTAGCTCAGTTGGTGAGAGCGCACGACTCATAATCGTGAGGTCGCGGGTTCAAGCCCCGCTCCTGCTACAGCTCGAAACCCCCGGATACGTCCGGGGGTTTCGTCGTATCCGCGGACTAGAGTGAGAGCCGTTCCGTGCCCTCGCGCGGACGAGCGAGGCGGGCTCCCCGGAAAGAGGACCGCCGTGCCGACCCCCGCTCCCTCCGCGACCGCTGTCTACTGCCATGCGCATCGGGCGGTGATGGTCGCCGTGACGGACAGGGCGGGCGTCTCGCTCGGACTGGAGGACATCGCGGGCCCCGTCTCCTGGGACGCGCTCATCGCCGCGGGCTACGGCCTCGCGGTCGCGGCGGGCGCACTGTCCGGTGCGGTGGCCGGGCTCCGCTGCCGGGGAGTCTCCGTCGCCGACGTGCTCGGCGCGTCGATCGAGGACCCCCACCACACGATCGATCGCGCCGACCTGCGCCGCGCGGCCGCCTGGCTCGCCGACGGGCTTGCCCGCGACGAGGAGCAGCCGCTCGACGACATGACCGCCGAGGTGATCGGCACCGACGTGCTGTGGGACCCCCACGCCCACGCGGACGACGACCGCATCGCCGCCGTCGTGTTCGCGATCGTCACCGTCAGTGCGCAGGCGGCCGGGGAGCGGAGCTGAGCCTGCGGCGCGTTCTGCCCGCGCTGGCTCGGCTGATCCCGCACAGGCCGCCGGGGGAGCGGAGCTGAGCCTGCGGCGCGTTCTGCCCCCGCTGGCTCGTCTAATCCCGCACAGGCCGTCGGGGAGCAGAGCTGACCGTGACACCCGGCCCCGCGCGCGCCGGGCCGCCCGACGATGGCCAGCGCCTCTCGGCCGCACGGGCCATCCGGAACCCGGAGGTCATGTCAAGCCCCTGCGCTCGGGCCCGCCGGCACGGGAGACTGGCGCTCCACGAGGCCGAGGAACGGAGATCCCCATGTCAGACCCGAACAGCAACGCCGCCGACGATGGCCCCGAGGTGGACGCCGTCGGTGTGGACGCCGACATCGTCACCAACGATCACGACCCCGAGCCCGACGACCTTCCGGCCAGCGAAGACGACGACGACCTCGACGTCGCCGACCTCCCCTGACCGGTCACCGGTCCGCGGTCGACGGGTCGGACCCCTCCGGCCCGTCGACCGCGGTGCTCGTCCGTCCGCCGGCGCGCTGAGCGGCCTCCAGCCGCTCCGCCTCCTCGCCGCTGATGGCTTCGCCGCGTGCCACGAGTCCCGCCTGGTCGGACAGGGGGATCTGCTTGAGGAACAGCGACAGCAGCAGCGCGAGCGCCACGAACGGCACCAGGTACCAGAACACCGGGGCGAGCGCATCGGCGTACGCGGTCACGATCCCGTCGCGCACCTCGTCGGGCAGCGCACTGAGCGTTGCGGGGTCGATGGTCGACGCGGCCTGCGACGCCTGATCCGGCGAGGCACCGGCTCCGGCGAACACGCCGAGCAGGTTCTCCGTCAGCCGCGTCGTGAAGATCGTGCCGAAGACGGCCACTCCGAGGGATGCCCCCACCTCCCGGAAGTAGTTGTTGGTGCTCGTCGCGGTGCCGATCTCGCCCGCGGGCACGGCGTTCTGGACCACCAGCACCACGACCTGCATGATGAGCCCGAGACCCGCCCCGAACACGAACAGGAAGACGCAGATCAGCCAGATCGGCGTCTCGGCCGACAGCGTGGTCATCGCGACCATCGAGAGGCCCGTCACGATCGTGCCGACGATCGGGTAGACCTTGTACTTCCCGGTCTTCGAGATCGCGATGCCCGAGAAGATGGACGTGCCCATCAGGCCCACCATCATCGGGATCATCAGCAGCCCGGAGGCCGCGGCCGACGTGCCGGACGACATCTGCAGGAACGTGGGCACGAAGCCGATCGCCGCGAACATGCCGATCCCGAGCACCAGTCCGATGGCCGTCGCGTTCACGAAGATCGGGTTGCGGAACAGGCTCAGCGGGATGATCGGGTCCTGCGCCCTGGACTCGGTGATGACGAACGCGGTCGCGGCGACCACGAGGCCGGCGCCCCACGCCCAGGTCGCCAGCGAATCCCACCCGAACTCCTTGTCGCCGCCGAAGTCGGTGAAGAAGATCAGGCACGTCGTCGCGAGGGAGAGGAAGATCACGCCGAGCACGTCGATGCGCTTCTCGGCCTTCTTGCTGGGCAGCTGCAGCGCGACCAGCGCGATCACGAACGCCGCGATCCCGACCGGGATGTTGATGTAGAAGGCCCACTGCCACGTCATGTGGTCGACGAAGAACCCGCCGAGCAGCGGACCGGCCACGGCGGAGAGCCCGAACACGGCACCGAGCGGACCCATGTACTTGCCGCGCTCGTTGGCGGGCACGATGTCGGCGATGATCGCCTGCGACAGGATCATCAGTCCGCCGCCGCCGAGGCCCTGCAGCGCCCGGAACACGACGAACATCCAGAAGTCGGTCGCCAGGGCGCAGCCCACCGACGCGAGCGTGAAGAGCGCGATCGCGACGAGGAACAGGCTGCGACGACCGAGCACGTCGCCGAACTTGCCGTAGATCGGCATCACGATGGTGGTGGCCAGCAGGTACGCGGTCGTGATCCACACCTGGTGGTCGACGCCGCCGAGCTGGCCCACGATGGTCGGCATCGCGGTCGACACGATGGTCTGATCGAGGCTCGCGAGCAGCATGCCGGCGATCAGGGCGCTGAAGATGATCCAGATGCGACGCTTCGTGAGCAGGAAGGGCGCGTCGGCGGTGGCGGTGGCGGACATTCAGTGGGCTTTCTGTGCGGGGGAGTACAGGTCGCGCGCGAGCCGGAGACGGCGTCGGATCAGCTCGGCGAACGGCTCGGTGGAGTGGTGGTGCAGGAGCTGTTCCATGCACAGGCGCACGAGGGCACCGACGGACTGCACGAGCACCTGCGCGCGCAGCTCGGCGTCCTCGACGCCCTCGAGCCGGCGGGTGATCAGGGCGACGTCGCGCCGCTCGTGCTTCTCCTGCTGCTCGAACGCGGCCTTGAGCAGTCGCGGTTCGTGCTCGATCACGGCGAACAGCTCGGCGGCATGCTCGACGGGGTCGAACAGGGAGAAGCGGGCGACGGTGAGCTCGACGAAGTCGTCGAGCAGGTCGCCGTCGGCGTTCGCGAAAGCGTCCTCCAGCTCCTCCTGGCGGGAGTCGATCACGGTGATGCCGAAGACCGCGTTCTCCTTGCTCTCGAAGTAGTTGAAGAACGTGCGGCGCGACACCCCGGCCTCGGTGCACAGCTCCTCGATCGTGAAGCCGGCGAAGCCCCGTTCGACCGTCCAGCGCCGCGCCACCGAGGTGAGCGCGCGAGACGTCTCGCGCTTGCGCTGCTCCCTCGTCGATTCTGCACTTGCATCCATAGAGTGCAACTTTGCACTTTCAACCTTGGAGTGCACTGTGAGAGTGCGTTTCTCTGCCCGCCCGGAAAAACCCTCGACGAATTCGTGACATCCGAGGTGCCTCATGCGTCTTAGTGGTGTCGTAAGAACACGGCCCGCGCCCCACGGTGCGGACACACGGATGAAGGAGCTCGAGATGGCGAACGTGACGGGGGGCAGCCAGCCCAAGGCTCAGGTCGTACCGACGGCGCAGGCCGCAGCGGTGGGGAAGACCACGATCGAGGACGCGGTCGTCGCGAAGATCGCGGGCATCGCGGCCCGTGAGGTCAGCGGCGTCTATGCGCTCGGCGGCGGGGCGGCCCGCATGATGGGCGCGATCCGAGACGTGCTGAACACGACCGACCTCTCGCAGGGCGTGAGCGTGGAGGTCGGCGAGACGCAGGTGGCCGTCGACGTCACGATCGTCGCGGAGTACCCGGTGTCGCTGCAGAAGGTGGCCGACGACGTGCGCACGGCCATCCACCGGGCCATGGTCGACCTGGTCGGCATGGACGTCGCCGAGATCAACGTGAGCGTCAACGACGTGCACATCCCCTCGGACGACGACGCCGACGCCGAGGAGGCGCGAGTCCAGTGAACGCCTCGGTGATCGGCGGAGCTGCGGCCGCGGTCCTCGCACTGACCTGGATCGTGCTGGGCTTCTGGGCGTTCCTGCTCGTGCTCCTCGCGATGCTCGTCGGCGCGGCGGCCGGGCGCATCGCCGACGGTCGCCTGGACGTGCGGGCGCTCGCCGAGGTGGTCCGCGGACGGCGGTCGTCCTCGTGAGCGTCGAGCGGGCAGGGGCGTCGTCGGGTGTGGCGGGGGCCACGTCCGTCGAGGCCCGCGCCCTGCACCGGATCGCCCTCGGCATCGCCAGGGATGCCGCGGGCGTGGGGCTCGACGACATCGCGGTGGAGCTGGGCGACCGGCGCGGCGACCTGCGCGTCACGGTGGTCGTGCCCGTCGTGCTGGCGCGCTCCGACGGCACGACCCTCGCCGACCGCGGCGAGGTGCTGCGCGAGACCCTCGTGCGTCGGCTCGGGGAGCTGGCGTCGCGACGGGTGGGCGCGGTCGACGTGCGGTTCACCGGCGTGCGGCGTGCGCTCGAGCGGAGGGTCGCATGAGCGCGCCCGCCGCCACGCGCCGACTGCTGCGCCGGGAGACACGGGCGTCGCGGACCGCTCCGGCGACCGTGCTCGCCGCTCTCCTGGCGATCGTGCTGCTCGGGCTCCTGGGGTGCGGGGTCGCCGCGGCCCTCG
>NZ_SSDM01000234.1:0-18671 GCF_004794375.1 Microbacterium sp. K35
CGTGGTCGCCGGCTCCCTCGCCGGGGCGCAAGCCCTTCTCGGCGGGCCCCTCGCGACGGCCGCGACGCCGGACGCCTGGTCGATCGCCGCGTGCGACGTGGGTCAGGGCGACGCGCTGCTCGTCCGATCCGAGGGCGCCGTGGCTCTGATCGACACCGGTCCGGCGCCGGAACCTCTTCGCGACTGCCTGCGCTCGCTCGGCATCGACCGACTCGACCTGCTCGTGCTCACCCACTTCGACCTGGACCATGCGGGCGGCGTCGAGGCCGTGCGGGGCCGGGTGTCTGCGGTGCTGCACGGGCCGACCGCCGACGCGGACGACGAGCGGACCCTCGCCTCGCTCGCGGCCGGGGGAGCACGGGTCGAGCAGGCGTCCGCGGGGCTCAGGGGAACCCTGGGCGGGGCGACCTGGCGCGTGCGGTGGCCCGTTCGCGATACGACGGCGTTCCCCGCGGGCAACGACCTCGGCGTCGTGATGGAGTTCAGCGGGGGAGGGGTGCCTCGCTCGCTCTTCCTCGCCGATCTGTCGGCCCCTGCGCAGCGGCTGCTCCAGCGTTCGGAGCGTCTCGGCCCGTACGCGGTGGTGAAGGTCGCCCACCACGGCAGCGCCGATCAGGACCCCGGGCTCTACCAGGCGCTCTCACCCGTGGTCGCGCTCATCAGCGTGGGCGCCGACAACGACTACGGGCACCCGCGCCGCGAGACGCTCGACCTGCTGGGCGCGCTGGGGGCCCAGGTGTATCGGACCGACGAGCGCGGAAGCATCCTGCTCGGGCTGCGTCACGGCGCTCTGGCGATGTGGAGCGAGACGACTCCCGAGCGTCGAGGTCGTCGCCGCGGCAGCGGGACATCGTGCAGGTCTGCGCCGAACCAGCGGCAGCGCTCGTCCGATCGCGGTGTCGGACGCCGCCGGTAGGCTGGGGTCATGGCAGCGTCCCGTCCTCCCGCCCGCGGTGGCGCGAAGCCCGCGAAGATCCCGCAGGTGTCGTGGCGCGAGCCCCGTCCCGCCCCGATCGTGCTCGTCTCCGGTCCGGAAGAGGTCTGCGCCGAGCGTGCGATCGCCGGTGTCCGCGACTATCTGCGCGCCGAGGATCCGGCCCTCGAGGTCAGTGACGTCCGCGCCGACGACTACGCCCCGGGCACGCTCCTGGCCCTCACGTCGCCCTCCCTGTTCGGTGAGCCGCGCCTGGTGCGGGTCTCCGGCGTCGAGAAGTGCTCCGACGCGTTCCTGCAGGAGGCCGTGTCCTATCTCGAGCAACCGCAGGAGGGCGCCACGGTCGTGCTCCGTCACACGGGCGCGAGCGTTCGTGGCAAGAAGCTGCTCGACGCCCTGCGTGCCGGCACGGGCGGGGGCATCGAGATCCCCTGCCCGGCGATCAAGCGAGACGGCGACAGGGTCGACTTCGCGGCGGGGGAGTTCGCGGCCGCCAAGAAGCGCATCGCGCCCCCGGCCCTGCGAGCCCTGGTCTCCGCGTTCGCCGATGACCTCACCGAGCTCGCCGCCGCCTGCCAGCAGCTGATCGGCGACGTCGAGGGCGACGTCACGGAAGAGGTCGTCACCAAGTACTACGGCGGCCGCGTCGAGGTGTCGGCGTTCGTCGTCGCCGACACGGCGATCGCCGGGCGCTACGGCGAGGCCCTGGTGTCGCTGCGGCACGCGCTGGCCTCCGGAGCGGATCCGGTGCCCATGGTCGCGGCGTTCGCCATGAAGCTGCGCACGATGGCGCGGGTCGCCGGGAATCGGGAGCCGAGCCGTCAGCTCGCGCAGCGCCTCGGGATGAAGGACTGGCAGGTCGACCGCGCCCGCCGCGACCTCGCGGGCTGGAACGAGCGGTCGCTCGGGATGGCGATCCAGGCCACCGCCCGCGCCGACGCCGAGGTGAAGGGTGCCGCCCGCGACCCGATCTTCGCGCTCGAGCGCATGGTCACGGTCATCGCCACGCGGGAGCCCTTCGGCGGCTGAGCGCGCGGCGCCCGCAGCCTGGCAGCGGTCCGCCACCCGTGAAGATGCACGTCGCCGGCGCGCAGTCCCGGCGCGAGCGTGTGCCGCTGCACGCCGCCTCCGCGATGGAGGGCATGTTCCCGGCCCCTCGCTTGTCCCGTGTCGACCCCACGTGTTCCGGGAACGACAGAAGGCCCGCCTCGCGAGGAGACGGGCCTTCCGGATGATCAGATGCTCAGAGAGCGGCGACCTTCTTGGCGATGGCCGACTTGCGGTTGGCCGCCTGGTTCTTGTGGAGCACGCCCTTGCTGACGGCCTTGTCGAGCTTGACCGTGGCCTTCTTCAGGACCTTCTCGGCGGCGGCCTTGTCGCCGGCGGCGACGGCCTCGCGGGTCTGGCGGACGAGAGTCTTCAGCTCGCTCTTCACGGCCTTGTTGCGCTCGTGAGCCTTCTCGTTGGTCTTGTTGCGCTTGATCTGCGACTTGATGTTTGCCACGTGTGGACGCTTTCTGTACAGGAGTTGTTCGGAGTGCCGGCAGCAGAAGAGGGCTGCTGCACGGCGGTCGTGAGGGAAGAACCCACACGCAAGCCAAGAGTCAACTCTACCAGTCCCGGATGCATCGCGCGAAACGAGGCCGCGTCCGCGAAACTGCGTCGCGCTCGGAGTGGTACCGGGTGCAGAATCATCCTGACCCGACAACGACGTCAAGGAGCCCCATGACCCCCGCCTCCGTTCCTTCCCCCGCGCTCGGCCGGCTCCGCTGGTCTGCGGCGACCTCGGCGCTCCAGATCGAGGGCTCGCGCTCCGCCGACGGGGGAGGGCGCTCGATCTGGGACGACTACCTCGAAGCTCCCGGCGCGATCGTCGACGGCTCCACCGCCGACCCCGCCTGCGACAGCTACCGCCATCCCGAGCGTGACGCCGACCTCGCCTCCGCCCTCGGCCTCGACCGCTACCGCTTCTCGATCCCGTGGGCGCGGGTGCAGCCCGACGGACGTGGGCGCGGGAACACCGCAGCCCTCGACCACTACTCCCGGTTCGTCGATCTGCTGCTGGAGCGCGGCGTCACGCCGTTCCCCACGCTGTTCCACTGGGAGATGCCGAGCGCCGTGGAGGAGACGGGCGGGTGGCTCGCGCGCGACACCGCCGAGCGATTCGGCGAGTATGCGGCGATCGTGGCCGACCGCCTGGGCGACCGCGTCGCGCACTGGTACACCCTCAACGAGCCGGCGATGACGACGCTCCAGGGCTATGCCGTGGGTGCCCTCGCGCCGGGGAAGCAGCTGCTGTTCGACGCGCTGCCCACCGCGCACCACCAGCTGCTGGCACACGCGCGGGCCGCGGCGGCGCTGCGCACGCGGGGGGCCACGGCGGTGGGACTGGTCAACAACCACACCTGGGTCCTCCCGCTGCACGATGCGCCAGAGGACCACGAGGCGGCGTTCGTCTACGACCTCCTGCACAACCGGATCTTCAGCACCCCGCTGCTCGACGGCGCGTACCCCGACCTGGAGGCGCTCGGGCTGCCGCCGCTGCCCGTCGAGGAGGGCGACCTGGCGGCGATCGGCGGCTCGATCGACTTCTACGGCGTCAACTTCTACAACCCCACGACTGTGACCGCCGCTCCCGCCGGTGGCTCCATCCCGTTCGACATCGTGCCGACCCCCGGTGTGCCGGTGACGGGTTTCGGACCGGAGTGGCCGATCATGCCGTCCGCCCTGCGCGACCTGCTGATCGACCTGCACGCCCGGCACCCGCAGCTGCCGCCCGTGATCATCGGTGAGAACGGTGCCTCCTTCCCCGAGCCCGACACGGCGGCCCGCGTGGACGACGCCGACCGGATCTCCTACCTGTCGGGGCACATCGCCGCGGTCGCCGAGGCCATCGACGCCGGAGTGCCGGTCGAGGAGTACACGGTGTGGTCGCTGCTGGACAACTGGGAGTGGGCCGACGGGTACACCCAGCGCTTCGGACTGGTGCACGTCGATTTCGCCACGGGGGAGTGCACCCCGAAGGCCTCGTACGACTGGTACCGCGACCTGATCGCCTCCGTCCGCACCGGTGCCACGACGTCGGCGGCGCGGCGATGACCGCGGCTCCGGCGACGCACCGCGTCCGGGCCGGCGCGCGGTGGATGTCGCTGTTCACGCTGGCGTGGCTGGCGATCTGGACCGTGCAGCTCACCCCGGTGCAGCTGCTCCTCCCGCTGCAGCTCGATACCCCGGAGGACGACTGGATCCGCGGGGTCGTGTCCTCCGGCCTCGTGCTCGGGGTGGGCGGACTGGCGGGCATCGTCGCCGGTCCGGCCGCCGGTGCCCTGTCGGATCGCGCGCGCGCCGGACGGCACCGCCGACGCCCGTGGGCGCTGGGTGGTGTCTGGCTGACGGCCCTGTGCCTGGTGCTGACCGGTTTCACGACCGGACCCTGGGCGGTCGGTGCCGGGTGGGTGGGTGTCTCGATCGGCGTCGCGGTGTCGTCGGCCGCCTTCACCGCCCTGATCGCGGATCAGCTTCCGACCACGCAGCGGGGTGCCGCCTCCGCCGCCGTCGGCTCCGCCCAGGCGGTCGGGATCGTGCTCGGCGTCGGGCTGGTCGTGCTCCTCGGACTCGACATCGTGTCGGGCTACCTGCTCCTGGCCGCGGTGATCGCGATTGCGGGGTCGGTGGCCGCGCTCCTGCTGCCCGACCCGCCGACGACCGAGGCGCTGCGTCCCCGGGAGGCCGGACGCCCCCGGCTGGCCTCGCTGCGCGACCGAGACTTCGCCTGGATGCTGTCCGGTCGGCTGGTGACCAACGTCGGCAATGCGCTCGGCACCGCCCTGTTCCTGTTCTTCCTGCTGCACGGGCTGGGGCAGGAGAACGCGACCGCCCAGGACAACCTGCTGCTGCTGATCGTCGTCTACACGGTGTTCGTGGTGCTGGCCTCGGTGGTCACCGGCCTCGTGTCCGACCGGACGGGGCGGCGCCGCACGCTCACGGTCGCCGCGACCGTGGTGCAGGCGGCGTCCGGAGTGGCGATCGTGCTGGTGCCCACGTTCGAGATGACCATGGTCGCCGCGGCGCTCATGGGGCTCGGCTACGGCGCCTTCTCCACGGTGGGACTCGCGTTCGCGGCCGACCTGCTGCCGGACGAGCAGGACCACGCCCGCGACCTCGGCATCGTGAACGTCACCGCGGCGCTCGGTCAGCTGATCGGCCCGGTCCTCGGGGCGGGGCTGGTGGCGCTGGTCGGCGGCTTCTGGCTCGTCTTCCTCGCCGCTGCGGTGCTGTCGCTCGTGGGGGGCCTGCTCACGGCGTTCGCACGGCAGCCCGCCCGCTCATGAGTCATCGGCCTGCGCCTCGACGGTGGCGATCGCGAGGGCCAGCACCGCGTTGAACACCCGGGGTCGCATGGCCGTGACCAGGTGCGTGGTGCGGGGGACCACGATGAGCTCCGCGTGCGGTGCGAGCCGGCGGAACAGCGGTTCGTTCAGGCGCAGCTGGTCATACTGCCCGTTCACGAACCACAGCGGCACGTCGATGCGCGGGACGGCGGCGGCCACGTCCAGCGCGGCCAGGCTGCGCAGCGCGGTGTCCTGCATGTCGAGCGCGTAGCCACCGGCCTGGAAGTCGGCGCGGTTCTCGGCGGGGATCGTGGCGGCGAGCATCTGCCGCGTGAGCCACAGGCCGCGGTCGGGGAGCGAGTCGACGGCCCGCGCGAACAGTCGGTACGCGCGGAGCCCTGCACCCTGCGGGAGCGAGGTGCAGGCGGCCGCGACGAGCCCGGCGACCGGAGGACGCTCGGCGCCACCGGTGTAGGCGAGGGAGAGCAGTCCGCCCATCGAGTGCCCGACCAGGAGCACGGGTCCGCGCTCGGCGGCGGCGCGCACGGCGGCATCGATCGTGTGGAGGGCCTCGTGCAGCGTGAAGTCCTCCGCCATGCGGGAGCCGTGCCCGGGAAGATCGAGCGCGGTCACGGGATGCCCGTGCTCCTCCAGGTACGCCACCTGGGAGCGCCACATGGTCGCCGAGGTGCGGATGCCGTGCACGAGGACGGTCTGGACGCTCACGTCTTCAGCATAAGGAAGCGGGGCCGGTGGCGAACCACCGACCCCGCGTCGACACGAGATGTGTCAGAGGGTGTTACTTCTCCCAGCCGACGTTCTCGACCGGCGTGACGCCGAACAGGTCGAGGCCCACGTAGGGCTCCGGCGTAAGGTTCGCCAGGCCGTTCTTGACCACGAAGATCGACGGGCCGTTGTAGAGCGGGATGACGCCCCACGTCTGCTCGATGATCTTCGGCTCGAGCTCCATGGAGGCGGCGGTCCAGGACTCCGCGTCCTTCTGCGACTCGACCTCGTCGGCGATCTGCTTGTCGATCTCGGCCGTGCCGGTGCCCGACAGGTTCAGCTGGCTGTCCGAGCAGTAGAGCTGGCAGAACCAAGCCGGACCGAACGGGTCGGAGTCGGTGAAGCGGAGCGACACCGCGTCCCAGTTCTTCGACGTCAGGTCGTTCGAGAAGTCGGCCGAGGGGCGGACGTCGATCTGCACGTCGATGCCGATCTCCTTCTGCTGGGCCTGGAGCGACTTCGCGAGGGCCTCGAGCGTGGGGTCCTCACCGAACACCGGGTAGGTGATGGACAGCTTCTCGCCGTCCTTCTCGCGGATGCCGTCGTCGCCCTCGGTCCAGCCGGCGTCGTCGAGCAGCTTCTTGGCCGCGTCGACGTCGTTCTTCAGACCGGCGGTCGCGAACGAGTCGGAGTAGCCGTCCTGGAACGCATACAGGTTCAGCGAACCGGCGGCCGGCTCCTCGTAACCGAGGCCGTTCCACGCGATCTGCTTCTGCTGGTCGATGTTGATGCCCATGAAGAAGGCCTTGCGCACGTCGATGTCCTCGAACTGCGGCTTGTCGGCGTCGACCATAATGATCGTCTTCGCGGTCTGCTGCGCGCGACGCACCGTGGTGTCGTCGACGTCCTGCAGCTGCTTCAGACGGTCGTTGGTGTTGGCGCCCACCATGTCGATCTCGCCGTTCTTGAAGGCGTTGATCGCGGCGTCCGGCTCCATCGCCGTGAAGGTCACCGAGTCGAGCAGCGGTGCGTTGCCCCACCACTCGGGGTTCGGCTTGAACGAGACGAAGCCGCCGTTCGGGTCGAACGTGTCGACCGTGTACGGTCCGGCACCCCACTCGGGGTGCATGTTGCCGATGAAGCCCTCGTTGAAGACGGTCGGGTCGGCGACGGCCGGGTGCAGCACGCCACCGGTCAGGAACGCCATGGACGGCCAGGCGTAGATGCCGTCGAAGGTGACGACCGCGGTCTTGGCGGAGTCGCCCTGCTCGACGCTCTTGATCTGCTTGTAGCCGTCGGTCGCGTTGGGGGTGAAGCCCTCGTCGTAGGAGCGGTTGGCCTTCCACGTCGCGTCGATGGCCGTCCAGTCCATGTCCGTGCCGTCGTTGAAGTGGGCCTCGTCCGTGAACGTGAACGTGATGGTGGTGTTGCCGTCCTTCTCGCCGATGTCGTAGGCGTCGAGGTACGCGTCGTTCTTCGTGACCTCGCCCTCCGGCGAGACGAGCAGGATCTGCGGCATGTACCACGACCACAGACGCACGGTGTCCGCGCTGCCGTCACCGTTGAAGGCGTTCAGCTGCTCGGGGATCTCGTTGATCGGGAAGTTGACCTCGCCACCCTCCTGCAGGTTGCTGCGGTCCTGGGGGTTGTAGTCGGCGGACTTGGTCTCGACCTTGTCGCCGCCGTTGTCCCCGCCACCGGTGTTTCCGGACCCGCTCGCGCAACCCGCGAGGGCGAGTGCCAGGGCGCCGCTGATCGCGATCGCCCCCAGCAACTTCTTGTTCTTCATGGTGCTCCTTTCGCCTTTCGGCGTTTCATAAAGGGAAGAATAGTTCGCGGTCGCGACCGGCATACCGCCCCGGAGTGAATCGCGCCTAACCGTTATCGGACGGTGACCAGCAACCCCGCGACCGCGGCGATCAGACCGTCGCGGGCTTGGTCGACATGGTCGCCGCGTCGAACACGACGCGCTGGCGGGTGCGCTCCACATCCGGGTCGGGGACGGGGATGGCCGACAGCAGCGCCTGCGTGTACGGGTGCTGCGGGTTGTCGAACACGTCGTCCACGTCGCCGTGCTCGACGAACTCGCCGAGGTACATCACGGCCACGCGGTCGGCGATGTGGCGCACCACGGACAGGTCGTGCGCGACGAACAGGTAGGACAGGCCCAGCTTCACCTTCAGCTCGTCGAGCAGGTTGATCACACCGGCCTGGATCGACACGTCGAGCGCCGAGACCGGCTCATCGAGCACCACGATCTTCGGGTTCGTCGACAGGGCGCGGGCGATGCCGATGCGCTGCCGCTGACCGCCGGAGAACGCCTGGGGGAAGCGGTCGCTGTGCGCCGGGTTCAGGCCGACGAGGTCCATCAGCTCGTCCACGCGACGGTGCGCCTCCTCCTTGGGCGTGCCGATCGCGAACAGCGGCTCGGAGATGATGTCGGCGACCGTCATGCGCGGGTCGAGGGCGCCCATCGGGTCCTGGAACACGATCTGGATGTCGCGGCGCAGCGCCCGCTCCACCTTGCGGCTGTGGATGTCGTTGACGCTGGTGCCGGCGATCACGATGTCGCCCTCGCTCTGCTTGACCATGTCCATGATCTGCAGCAGGGTCGTGGTCTTACCGGAGCCGGACTCGCCGACGATGGCCATCGTCTCGCCCTCACGGACGTCGAAGCTGATGCCCTTGATCGCCTGCACCTCGCCGACCTTGCGCTTGAGGAACGCGCCCTTGAGCAGCGGGAAGGTCTTCGTGAGGTTCTTGACCTCGAGCGTGACCGGGCGCTCCTCGCGCGGGAGTCGCGTGAGGTCGCTCTCCGGCACCGCGCGCACGGGGTAGACCGGGAGGCCGCCCAGCAGGCCGCCGTCCTCGATCTCGTGCGAGCGGATGCAGGCGGCGCGGTGCAGGTCGCCCGAGCCGGTGGCCACGGGGAGCAGCTCCGGCTCCTTCGCGCGGCACGCGTCCATCACGATGGGGCAGCGGTCGGCGAAGGGGCACGCGTCGGGCAGGTCGATCAGCAGCGGCGGGTTGCCCTTGATCGGGGTGAGCGGCTGCTTGTCGCCCTTGTCCACGCGCGGGATCGCGCCCAGCAGGCCGATCGAGTACGGCATGCGCGTCTTGTGGAACAGCTCGTGCACGGGCGCCTGCTCCACGGGCTTGCCCGCGTACATCACCAGCACGTCGTCGGCCGTGCGGGCCACCACGCCCATGTCGTGCGTGATCATGATCACCGCGGCGCCGGTCTCGTCCTGCGCCTTCTCGATCAGATCGAGGATCTGCGCCTGGATCGTGACGTCGAGGGCCGTGGTCGGCTCGTCGCAGATGATGAGCTTGGGGTTGTTCGCCATCGCGATGGCTATCACCACGCGCTGGCGCATGCCGCCGGAGAACTCGTGCGGGAACGACTTCATGCGCCGCTCCGGCTCGGTGATGCCGACGAGCTTCAACAGCTCGACCGAGCGGTCCCACGCATCCTTCTTCGACAGGCTGCGGTGCACCGTGAGGGCCTCGATGAGCTGGTCGCCCACGGTGTAGACGGGGGTGAGCGAGGTCAGCGGGTCCTGGAAGACCATCGACATGCCGTTGCCGCGGATCACCGACAGCTGCTTGTCGCTCATGCCGATCAGCTCTTTGCCGTCGTACATGATCGAGCCGGTGACCTTGGCGTTCTCGTCGAGGAGTCCCATGATCGCGAGCGAGGTGACGGACTTGCCGGAGCCGGACTCGCCGACGATGCCGAGGGTCTTGCCGGCTTCGAGGTCGAACGAGACGCCGCGCACGGCGTCGACGCGGCCGGCCTCGGAGGCGAAGCTGACCTTGAGGTCGCGGACGGAGAGGACGTTGGTCATGCGCGGCCTCCTGCAGCCGAGGTCGGGTCGAGGGCGTCGCGCAGGCCGTCGGCGATCAACGCCATCGACACCGTGAGCAGGGTCAGCGCCGCCGCCGGGAAGTAGAACAGCCACGGGGCCGTGGTGAGCGAGCTCGAGCCGGCACCGATCAGCGCGCCGAGCGACACGTCGGGGATCTTGACGCCGAAGCCCAGGAACGACAGACCGGTCTCGGTCACGACGGCCGAGACGACGCCGAGGGTGAAGTTGATCACGAGGAGCGAGCCGATGTTCGGCAGCAGGTGGCGCAGCACGATCTTCATGCCGCCCACGCCCATGTAGCGGGCCGCGCTGACGTACTCGCGCTCGCGCAGCGACAGGGCCATCGTCCAGATGACGCGGGCGGGGAAGTACCACCCGATCACGAAGATCATGATGAGCGCGATCACGCGCCAGTCTCCGCCGGCCTTGTTCGAGATCATCGCGAGGATCAGGAAGCTCGGGATCACCATCATGAAGTGGATGATCAGGAGCGAGATGCGCTCGGTCCAGCCGCCGAAGTAGGCCGCGGCCGTGCCGACCAGGGCCGACACGATCGTGACGCCGATGGAGACGGTGAGCGCGATCATGAGGGAGCGCTGCAGGCCGACCGCGACCTGCGCGAACAGGTCGTTCCCGGCGTTGTTGGTGCCGAACCAGTGCTCCGTGGACGGCGGGGTGCTCAGGTTGAGGAAGTCGAGCTCCACGTGGTCGTAGCGCGCGATCAGCGGGCCGAAGATCGCGAACAGCACGAGCAGCGCGAAGATCACCAGGCCGATGAGCGCACCGCGGTTGCGGGAGAAGCGCCGCCAGTACAGGCTCCACTTCGACAGGCGCTTCGTCGCGACGCGGGTGGTCTCGGGGCCGGCGGCCGCGGGGTCCGGGTGGATGGTCGGGTCGAGCATGTCGGTGCTCATGTCAGCTCACTCTCACACGCGGGTCGAGGACCACGACGGCGATGTCGGCGAGGATCGCGCCGATCGCCGTGAGGACCGCGCCGAAGGCCGCGATCGCGACGGTTCCGTGGATGTCGTTCTTCGAGATGGTCTCGATGAAGTACTTGCCCATGCCGTTCCACGCGAAGATCGTCTCGGTCAGGACCGCACCGGTGAAGATGGCGGGGATCGTGAAGGCGACCTGCGTGGCGACGGGGATCAGCGAGGTGCGCAGCGCGTGCTTGCGGATGGCCTGCTGCTTGGTGAGGCCCTTGGCGCGAGCGGTGCGCACGTAGTCGGCGTTGATGTTGTCCAGCAGCAGCGAGCGCTGCAGGAAGTGGATGCTCGCGTAGCCCGTGAGCACCAGGGCTATGGTCGGCAGCGTCAGATGCTGCAGCACATCTATCAGGGTGGGGAAGAAGCCCTCGACCCCCTGACTGGCGTTCCCTGTCACATAGAAGATGCGCGTGCCGGTGGCGTTGTTGAGGCCGATCGCGAGCAGCACGATCGCGAAGGCCGCGACCACGATCGGGATGTTCAGCGTGATGATGCTGGTGGCCTGGCCGATGCGGTCGGCGAGCTTGTACTGGCGGGAGGCCGTGTACACGCCGAGCGCGATGCCGAGGATCGTGGTGATGATCGTCGCGCCGAGCACGAGCTCCGCGCTGACCCACATGCGGTACGCGACCTGCTCGTTGACGGAGCCGCCGGTCGGGCTCACCCCCCAGTCCCAGCGGAGGAGGATGCTCGTGAACCAGTTCCACCAGCGCTCGATGAGCGGCACGGTGTCGCTGAGATTGCGCGGCACGAGGAGGTTGTTGATCTGCTCTTCACTGAGCGGAGGACGACGGCCCACGTAGTTGCTGCGCGGATCGAGGAACCCCCACGCGAGGAAGTAGGTGAGGTTCGTCGCGACCACGATCATGAGCAGCCAGCCGAGGGCGCGGCGTGCGAGGTACTTGATCAAGGGGGATTGTCTTTCTCTTCTCCAGACGCGCTCGGGATCCGCCGACGCAACGCTGAGCCGGGCGGATGAATCGGGCGCCATCCGCCGTTCTGCGCGACGCGACAGCCCTCACGGAGTCTGTGACGGAGTCGTATCGCTTACGGGATCCGGTGTCACGGATTGATCCCGGGCAACTTCGGGAGACTATCACCGATGTCCCCGAATGGGGATTCCCCTGCCCCTCACCGTAGAATCGACGGGACATGTCCCCACGCGCTCTCACCCCGCTTCAGCCTGCCGCGACGCCGGCTGCGCAGATCCGCAATTTCTGCATCATCGCCCACATCGATCACGGCAAGTCGACGCTCGCCGACCGCATGCTCCAGATTACCGGAGTGGTGTCGGACCGGGACATGCGGGCGCAGTACCTCGACCGCATGGACATCGAGCGCGAGCGCGGCATCACCATCAAGAGCCAGGCCGTGCGCATGCCCTGGGAGATCGACGGCGAGACGTTCGCGCTGAACATGATCGACACCCCCGGCCATGTGGACTTCACCTACGAGGTGTCGCGCTCCCTCGCCGCGTGCGAGGGGGCGATCCTCCTGGTCGACGCCGCACAGGGGATCGAGGCGCAGACGCTCGCCAACCTCTACCTGGCGCTCGAGAACGACCTGCACATCATCCCGGTCCTCAACAAGATCGACCTCCCGGCGGCCGACCCGGAGAAGTACGCGAAGGAGCTCGCCTCCCTCATCGGGGGCAAGCCGGAAGACGTGCTGCGCGTGTCGGGCAAGACCGGCGTCGGCGTCGAGGATCTGCTCGACCGCCTCGTGCGGGAGATCCCCGCGCCGGTCGGAGACGCCGAGGCTCCCGCCCGCGCCATGATCTTCGACTCCGTGTACGACGCGTACCGCGGCGTCGTCACCTACGTGCGCATGGTCGACGGCAGCCTCTCCCCGCGCGAGCGCATCCAGATGATGTCGACCGGCGCCAACCACGAGGCTCTCGAGGTCGGGGTGTCCAGCCCCGAGCCGACGCCCACGAAGGGCCTCGGCGTCGGCGAGGTGGGCTACCTCATCACCGGCGTGAAGGACGTGCGGCAGTCGAAGGTCGGCGACACCATCACGAACGCGCGCAAGCCCGCCGCTGAGGCGCTCCCCGGCTACACCGACCCGAAGCCGATGGTGTTCTCGGGCATCTACCCGATCGACGGCAGCGACTACGCGGAACTGCGCGAGGCCCTCGACAAGCTCAAGCTCTCCGACGCGTCGCTGCAGTACGAGCCGGAGACCTCGGTCGCGCTCGGCTTCGGCTTCCGCTGCGGCTTCCTCGGCCTGCTGCACCTGGAGATCGTGACGGAGCGGCTCGCGCGCGAGTTCGGCCTCGACCTCATCACCACGGCGCCGAGCGTGATCTACGAGGTCGTCACCAGCGACACCGGCGAGACGGTCACGGTCACGAACCCGAGCGAGTACCCCGATGGGCGCATCGGCTCGGTGTCGGAGCCGATGGTGAAGGCGGCGATCCTGCTGCCCAAGGACTACGTCGGCACCGTGATGGAGCTGTGCCAGTCGCGGCGCGGCACGCTGCTGGGCATGGAGTACTTCTCGGAGGAGCGCGTCGAGCTGCGCTACAACATGCCGCTCGGCGAGATCGTGTTCGACTTCTTCGACCAGCTCAAGTCCAAGACGCAGGGGTACGCCTCGCTCGACTACGAGCCCTCCGGTCAGCAGGAGGCCGACCTGGTGAAGGTCGACATCCTCCTCCAGGGCGAGAAGGTCGACGCCTTCAGCTCGATCGTGCACCGCGACAAGGCCTACGCGTACGGCACGATGATGGCCGAGCGCCTGCGCAAGCTCATCCCTCGTCAGCAGTTCGAGGTGCCGATCCAGGCGGCGATCGGTGCGCGCATCATCGCCCGCGAGACCATCCGCGCGATTCGCAAGGACGTGCTCGCCAAGTGCTACGGCGGTGACATCACCCGCAAGCGCAAGCTCCTCGAGAAGCAGAAGGAGGGCAAGAAGCGCATGAAGATGGTCGGCCGCGTCGAGGTCCCCCAGGAGGCGTTCATCGCGGCGCTCTCCGGCGACGTCGAGGGCAAGGACAAGAAGTAACCCGGGCGATCCTGGGCGCTCCCGTGGTGCGGGGGGTGTTCGCCCAGGGAACCCGAAGTAGGCTGGATCTCATGCGGCGCGGGACTTTCCGAGACGACACGGTGGACTATGCGGCCGTGGGTGCGACCCACGCCCCCGACCTGATGCAGTACCCGCCGGAGCGCAGCATCCCGGCGGAGGAGTCCTGGCGGATCGGCAGCGGCGAGGAGCGGTTCCAGACGGCGGGCGAGGCCCTGCTGTCGTGGACGGCGCAGCGCGCAGCGGGACTCTCGGTGGAAGACGTGCGTCCCGCCCCGGGCCCCGCGTACGCCGGGGTCAGCTTCGACGCCGAGGGCAACCCGATCGCGCCGAGCAAGCGCGACGTCGAGCCGCGCTACGACGCGGAGGGCATGCCGTTCGTCGGCGCCGGGATGACGCTGCACCTGCGCGGTCGGGTGGGCGGCATGCGCGCCGACTCCGAGCTGCGCGTGATCTCGGTCACCGAGGAGACACGGCGCATCGGCTTCGTGCTCGGGACGATCGGGGGCTCGGTCGTCAGCGGCGAGGAGTCGTTCGACGTCGACTGGCGCGAGGACAACGACGAGGTGTGGTTCACGGTGCGCGCGTTCGACGCGCCCAACGCGCTCGTCTACCGCCTGATCCCGGCCCTCATGAAGCGGCGCCGCCGCGAGCTGTTCGCGCGGTACCTGCGCGCGATCTCCCCGCTGTACGCGACCCCCGTCTGATGGCGGGACCGCTTCCCCTCGGCGATCCGGCTCCCGCCGACGGCCGCCTGCCCGACGACCTGCCGATCTCTGCCGACACCCCGTTCTCGGCGTACCTGCACGTGCCGTTCTGCCGCGTGCGCTGCGGCTACTGCGACTTCAACACCTATACGTCGAGCGAGCTGCGCGGCGCGAAGCAGGAGGACTATGCGTCGACCCTGATCGGCGAGATCGCCCTCGCTCGCGGCGTGCTGGACGCCGCGGGGGCGCTGCGACCGATGGACACGGTGTTCTTCGGGGGCGGCACGCCGACGCTGCTGCCCCCGGGCGACCTCGCGCGCATGCTCGGCGCGGCGACCGCGGCGTTCGGGCTCGCGCCGGGTGCCGAGGTGACGGTGGAGGCGAACCCCGACACGGTGACACCCGAGGTGGCGCGCACCCTCGCGGACGCCGGCGTCACGCGGTTGTCGATCGGCATGCAGTCGGCGGTGCCGCACGTGCTCGCCGCTCTCGATCGCACGCATCAGCCGGAGAACGTGCGGACGGCGGTGGCCGCGGCCAAGGGTGCGGGACTGGACGTCAGCGTCGATCTCATCTACGGCGCGCCGGGGGAGTCGCTCGCCGACTGGGAGGCGTCGCTCGATGCGGCCCTCCAGCTGGAGTCGGACCACATCTCCGCGTACGCGTTGATCATCGAGGACGGCACGAAGCTGGCGCGGCAGATCCGTCGCGGCGAGGTGCCTACCCCCGACGACGACCTGCAGGCGGACATGTACGAGCTGGCCGACGAGCGGCTGGCCGCGGCGGGCTTCGAGTGGTACGAGGTCAGCAACTGGGCGCGCACGCCGGAGCAGCGGTCGCGGCACAACCTGGCGTACTGGCGGGGGAGCGACTGGTGGGGCTTCGGTCCCGGCGCGCACAGCCACGTGGCGGGACTGCGCTGGTGGAACGTGAAGCATCCGGCCGCCTACGCGCAGCGGCTCGCGGCGTCCGCGTCTCCGGCGGCGGGACGGGAGCGCCCCGACGTGGAGGCCCAGACGCTCGAGCGCATCCTGCTGCTCAGCCGCATCCGCGAGGGCATCGCGGTGGACGACCTGCCCGCGGCGAACCGCCCCCGCGTGGCCGGGCTCATCGCGGACGGCCTGATCGACGCGGCGGCGGCGATCCGCGGGCGCGTGCAGCTCACCCTGCGCGGACGCCTCCTCGCCGACGCGGTGGTGCGCGAGCTCACCGACTGAGTGATCGGCGCGCGGGTTCGGAGAACTCCCGGTCGTACGCGGTAGGATTGGCACTCAGGGTGTCAGAGTGCCAGCGTCCGGTCGTCAGCGGGAAGGGGTGGGCCATGGTCACAGAGCGAGGACTCCAGGTTCTCCGCGCGATCGTGCAGGACTACGTCGAGACGCACGAGCCGGTGGGCAGCCGATCGATCGTAGACCGTCACTCGTTCGGGGTGTCCGCGGCGACGATCCGCAACGACATGGCGCAGCTCGAAGACGAGGAGCTCATCACCGCCCCTCACACGTCGTCCGGTCGCGTGCCCACCGACAAGGGCTACCGCGTCTTCGTCAACCACCTCGCCCAGCTCCGTCCCCTCTCCTCGGCGCAGCGCTCGGCGATCGAGTCGTTCCTCGCCGACCCCGCCGACCTCGACGACCTCATGGCGCGCACGGTGCGGGTACTGACGCAGCTCACGGGCCAGGTCGCGCTGGCGCAGTATCCGTCGTTCGCCCGCGCGCGGGTCACGCACGTGGAGCTCGTCGCGCTGGCTCCCAACCGTCTCCTGACCGTGCTGGTGACCGATGCCGGCGGCGTCTCGCAGCGGATGACCGTGCTGCCGGATGCGATCGACGAGGCCGATCTCGGTGTGCTCCGCGCCCGGCTCTCCGCGCTCATCACGGGGCAGGCGATCGCGGAGGCGTCCGAGCGGCTGCAGACCCTGCTGGCCGCGGAGGAGACGCCGCGCGACCGCGTGCTGCGCACTCTCGCCGGCGTCCTCGTCGACGAGCTGGGCGGGTTCCGTCAGGAGCGACTGGTGATGGCGGGCGCGGCGACCCTCGCCCGCCGCGAGCACGACTTCCGCGGCAGCATCCACCCGCTCCTCGAAGCGATCGAGGAGCAGGTGACGCTGCTGCGGCTGATGAGCGAGATGGTGGCCGACGAGCACGGCCTGGCGGCCAGCATCGGCACCGAGAACGCGCCGTTCGGTCTCGGCGAGGCGTCGATCGTCGCGAGCGACTACGCGGCACCGACCGGAACGGCGCGCGTCGGCGTGATGGGGCCGACGCGCATGGACTATCCGAGCAACCTGGCGGCGGCGCGGGCGGTGGCCCGCTACCTGTCGCGGATGCTCGACGACGACGAGGCCGGCCGCTGACGCGGCCCCACGGAACACGCAGAAGGGCGATTGTGGCGGACCACTATGAGGTTCTCGGGGTGTCCCGGGACGCTTCCACGGATGAGATCAAGAAGGCGTACCGCCGACTGGCGCGGCAGCTCCACCCGGACGTGAATCCGGGCGAGGACGCGGCCGAGCGGTTCAAGCTCGTCACCCACGCCTACGACGTGCTCAGCGACGAGGAGTCGCGACGCCGCTACGACATGGGCGGCGGGGACGGCGCCGCGGGCAACTTCGGCGGCTTCGGCGGGTTCGGCGACATCTTCGAGACGTTCTTCGGCGCCGCGCAGGGCGGTGGCCGCGGAGCCCGACCCCGGTCGCGGCGCGAGCGCGGTCAAGACGCCCTGGTGCGCGTGACGCTCGAGCTGGGCGACGTCGTGTTCGGCGCACACCGCGACATCGAGGTCGACACCGCGGTGCTGTGCGAGACGTGTCAGGGCTCGTGCTGCCAGGAGGGCACGTCGCCCGTCACGTGCGACATCTGCGGCGGCACCGGCCACGTCCAGCGTCAGGTGCGCAGCCTGCTCGGCAACGTCGTCACCTCGCAGCCGTGCGGCACGTGCGAGGGCTACGGCACCACCATCCCGTATCCGTGCGGCACGTGCGGCGGACAGGGGCGCGTGCGGTCGCGGCGCACCGTGTCGCTCGACATCCCCGCCGGCGTGGAGACCGGACTGCGGCTTCAGCTGCCCGGCTCCGGTGAGGTCGGTCGCGCCGGTGGCCCCAACGGCGACCTGTACGTGGAGGTCACGGTCACCCCGCACCCCGCGTTCAGCCGGGAGGGCGACGACCTCCTCGCGACGCTCGAGGTGTCGATGACCGATGCGATCCTCGGCACCGACACGTCGATCGAGGGCCTGGACGGCGAGGTCGACCTGGAGATCCGCCCCGGTGTGCAGTCCGGCGACGTGCTGACGATCAAGGGCCGCGGCATCACGCCGCTGCGCGGCACCCAGCGCGGCGACCTGCGCGTGGGCGTGCAGGTCGTGACACCCACGAAGCTCGACGCGTCGCAGCGCAAGCTCATCGAGGACTTCGCGAAGAAGGCGAAGGCTCCGGCCCCGCAGCTCGCCCAGTTCCAGCAGGGGCTGTTCTCGAAGCTGCGCGACCGGTTCCGCGGACACTGATCGTGGCGCTCCACTTCCTTGTCGAGACGGCGGGAGGCGCGGCCGTCGGCGACGTGGTCACGCTGACCGGCGCCGAGGCGAAGCACGCGGCCGTGGTGCGTCGGCTGCGGGTCGGCGAGGCCGTGACGGTGGGGGACGGCCGTGGCGCGTGGCTGACCGGCGTCGCGGAGGAGGTCTCGCCGTCGCGCGTCGAGGTGCGGGTGCAAGAGCGCGCGGAGTCGCCGGCGCCGTCGCCGAGGGTCGTGCTGGTGCAGGCGCTCGCGAAGGGCGACCGTGACGAGCTCGCGGTGCAGGCGGCGTGCGAGCTCGGCGTGGACGAGATCGTGCCGTGGCAGGCGGGTCGCAGCATCTCGCGCTGGGAGGGGCCCAAGGCCGCGAAGGGTCGCGAGCGCTGGGCGACGATCGTGCGCGAGGCGGCCAAGCAGGCCCATCGCGCATGGGTGCCGGAGGTCGCGCCGGTCGAGTCGACCGCGCAGCTGGCGGCGCGCGCGGCGCAGCAGCGGGTGCTGCTGCTCGACCCGACCGCGCCAGGGCGGCTGTCCGACCTGGAGCCCGACGGCCGCGACCTCGTGCTGGTGGTGGGGCCCGAG
>NZ_SSDM01000235.1:0-6122 GCF_004794375.1 Microbacterium sp. K35
ACCGGGGGCGGACGCCGCGACGTCCGCCCCCGGTGCGACGACGGTGGTCACTGGACCGCCGCGGCCCACTTCTCGCCGAGCAGCGTGCCGGCGTTCGTCGACTGCTCCTCGGTCGGCACGACGGTCTCCGCCGGTGCCTCGGGCAGCGCGGCGGCGAGGTCGGCGTCGATCGTGCCCGCCTCCGTCATGGCCTCCATGCGGACCGGACGGGCGCCGCCCTTCAGCCACAGGTTCTGCACCTCGTCGCTGTAGAGGAACTCCTGCCACAGTCGCGCGGCGGCCGGGTGCGGGGCGTCGGCGTTGATGGCCTGGTTGTAGTAGCCGGCGTAACCGGTGCCGTCGAGCACGACGACCTTCCAGTCGGGGTTGTCGGCCGTGTGGGCGGCGTTCAGGTAGTCCCAGTCGAACACCACCGGGGTCTCACCGCTGGCGATGGTGGCGGTGGTCACGTCGACCTTGAGCAGGTTGCCGGCCTTCTGCAGCTCGGAGAAGAAGTCGATGCCGGGCTGGAAGTCGTCGAGCGTGCCGTCCGACTGCACGGTCGCGAGGCCCACGGCGGCGAACGCGGCACCGGCCTGCGTGGGGTCGCCGTTGATCGCGACCGCGCCCTTGTAGTCGGCGGAGAGCAGGTCGTCGAGCTCAGACGGTGCGTCGTACTTCGACGAGTCGTAGCCGATCGACATGTACCCGCCGTAGTCGCCCACGAACAGCCCGCTCGGCTCCTTGAGCTCGTCGGGGATGTCGTCCCACGTCTGCACGGTGTACGGCGCGAACGCGTCGGTGTTCTGCAGGGCCACGGTGAGGCCGAGGTCGAACACGTCGGGCGCCGTGTCGAGGCCCTTGTTCGTCTCGGCGGCCTGGATCTCCTCCGCGCTGGACACGTCGGGCGAGGCCTCGTTGATCGTGATCTCGGGGTACTTCTCGGCGAAGAGATCGAGGATCTCGCCGTAGTTCGCCCAGTCGCGCGGGAGCGCGATGACGTTGAGCTGTCCCTCGGCCTTGGCGGCGGCCTCCAGATCGGCGAACGTGCCGAAGTCGGCCACCGACGTGGCCGCCGACGCGTCGACGTCGGACTCTGAGGCGCCGGAGCCCGACGCGTCGGCGGCGCCGGAGCAGGCGCTCAGTGCGAGCGCGGCCGTGGTGGCGAGGGCGATGCCGGCGCCGATGCGCGCGCGGCGGGTGAAGCGTGCCATGAGTATCCTCTCGGTGCCCGGCGCGGGTTCGCCGGGGTCGGGTTGCGAGAGGACACTACGAGCCAGAGGTTGCCGCTCGTGGCGGCCGCGGTGAACGGACGGTGTCCGATGGGTGGCGCGCGGGCGCGGGACCGACAGGCGGGCCGGCGCGGCCGCCGGTCAGTGCGGGACGGTGAGCTTGAAGCCGCGGTGCGAGCCGACGTAGCCGAGACGCTCGTAGAAGCGGTGCGCGTCGGTGCGGGCGGCATCGGAGGTCAGCTGCACCATCGCGGCGCCGAGCGCGGGCGCGGCCTGTTCCCCGACCCAGCGCATCACGGCCCCGCCGAGACCCGCCGAACGCAGATCGCTGCGCACGCGCACGGCTTCGACCAGCAGGCGACGGGCTCCGCGGCGTGCCATGCCGGGGATCGACGTGAGCTGCAGCGTGCCGACGACGGCCCCGCCGAGCTCGACCACCAGCAGGTCGTTCGAGGGCTCGGAGAGGATCTCCGTCAGGCCGCGCTCATAGGCGGGGCGATCCTCGTCGGAGGCCACATCACCGCGGGCGGCGCTGATGGGGTCGTCGGCGAGCAGCGCGATCACCGCATCGGTGTCGTCCAGGGTGGCCCGCCGCAGGACGGCCTCGCCGACGCGCGACGGGAAGGGGAAGGGCAGGCGGAGGGCGTCGAGCATGGCACCAGTCTCTCAGGGGCGCGGATGCGGGAGGAGGGTGCACTCTCTGGAATCATGGCCGGGTGGATATCGGCACGGTGCTCGGGCTCGAGCAGCTCACCTGGGGGATGCTGATCCTCGTGATCGTCGCGGCGTTCTGCGCCGGCTGGATCGACGCGGTCGTGGGCGGCGGGGGTCTGCTGCAACTGCCCGCGCTGCTGCTGATCCCCGGTATCGCGCCGGTGCAGGCCCTGGCCACCAACAAGCTCGCGTCGGTGTTCGGCACGGCGACGAGCAGTGTCACGTACTACCGTCGCGCGAAACCCGACATCCGCACGGCTCTGCCCATGGCGGTGATCGCGCTGCTCGGCTCGTTCGGGGGAGCCGCGGTCGCCACGGTGCTTCCGCCCGCCGCGTTCAAGCCGATCATCGTGGTCGCACTCCTCGCGGTCGCCCTGTTCACGGCGCTCCGCCCGCAGCTCGGCGCCGCGACGCAGCTGCGTTTCCACGGCCACAAGCACCACCTCATGGCGGGCCTCGCCGGCCTCGGCATCGGCTTCTACGACGGCATGATCGGCCCGGGCACCGGCACGTTCCTGGTGATCACCCTCGTGGCGCTGCTCGGCTACGACTTCCTGCAGGCCAGCGCGAAGGCGAAGATCGTGAACCTCGCCACGAACCTGGGCGCGCTGCTGCTGTTCATCCCGCACGGGTCGGTGCTGTGGCTGCTGGGCGGCATCCTCGCGGTCGCGAACGTCGCGGGCAGCTACCTGGGGTCGCGCATGGCGATCTCGCGCGGCACCACGTTCATCCGCGTGGTGTTCCTCGTGGTGGTCGTCGCGCTCATCGCGAAGCTGGGCGTGGACGTGTGGAACGAGAACATCGTCCCGGCTCTCGCCTCGCTCCGCTGAACCGTCCGCGGCTCACACGACGACGCCGGGTCGGGCAGGTTCCGTGGGGAACCGCCCGACCCGGCGCGAGTGCCTGATCGTGCGCGAGCGGCTCAGGCCGCGTCGTCGTCGGGCTCGTAGTCCACACCGGCCTCGGCGCGCTGCTCCGGGGTGATCGGGGCGGGCGCGGAGGTCAGCGGGTCGTACCCGTTGCCCGACTTCGGGAAGGCGATGACGTCGCGGATCGACTCGGTCTTCGACAGGTGCTGCAGCACGCGGTCCATGCCCAGCGCGATGCCGCCGTGCGGGGGAGCGCCGAACGAGAACGCGTCGAGCAGGAAGCCGAACTGCTCCTGCGCGACCTCGTCGCTGATGCCCATGACCTCGAAGACCCGCTTCTGCACGTCTTCGCGGTGGATGCGGATCGAGCCGCCGCCGAGCTCGGAGCCGTTGCACACGATGTCGTACGCGTAGGCGAGGGCCGAGCCCGGGTCGGTGTCGAACGTGTCCTCGAACTCGGGCTTCGGGCCGGTGAACGCGTGGTGCACGGCCGTCCAGGCGCCCGCGCCCACCGCGACGTCACCCGAGGCCACCGCGTCGGCGGCGGGCTCGAACATCGGGGCGTCGACGACCCAGGTGAACGCGAACTCGTCCGGGTTCAGGTAACCCAGGCGGCGGCCGATCTCCACGCGCGCGGCGCCGAGCAGCGCCCGGCTCTCCTTGGTGGATCCGGCGGCGAAGAACACGCAGTCGCCCGGCTCGGCGCCCACGAACTCCGCGAGACCCGCCTGCTCCGCCTCGGACAGGTTCTTCGCGGCGGGGCCGCCCAGGGTGCCGTCCTCGTTGAACAGCACGTAGGCGAGACCGCGGGCGCCGCGCTGCTTGGCCCAGTCCTGCCAGGCGTCGAGCACCTTGCGCGGCTGCGAGGCGCCGCCGGGCATACGCACCGCGCCGACGTACTCGGCCTGGAACACCCGGAACGGGGTGTCCGCGAAGTACTCGGTCGCCTCGACGAGCTCGAGCCCGAAGCGCAGGTCGGGCTTGTCGGAGCCGTACTTCGCCATCGCCTCGGCGTAGGTGATGCGCGGCAGCGGCGTCTGCACCTCCACGCCGATCGTCTTCCACATCGCCACGATGAGCGACTCCATGAGGGCGATCACGTCTTCCTGCTCGACGAAGCTCATCTCGATGTCGAGCTGCGTGAACTCGGGCTGCCGGTCGGCGCGGAAGTCCTCGTCGCGGTAGCAGCGGGCGATCTGGTAGTACTTCTCCACGCCGCCGACCATGAGCAGCTGCTTGAACAGCTGCGGCGACTGGGGCAGCGCGTACCAGCTGCCCGGGTGCAGTCGCGCCGGCACCACGAAGTCGCGGGCGCCCTCGGGGGTGGAGCGGGTGAGGGTGGGGGTCTCGACCTCGGTGAAGCCGTCGGCGTGCAGCACGTCGCGGACGGCCTTGTACACGTCGGAGCGCAGGCGCAGCGCGGAAGCGGCGGCCGGACGGCGAAGGTCGAGGTAGCGGTACTTGAGACGCGCCTCCTCGCCGACGGTCTCGGTGTCGGCCAGCGCCGTGGAGACCTGGAAGGGGAGCGGAGCCGAGGGGTTCAGGACCTCGACCTCGGCCGCGATGACCTCGATCTCGCCCGACGGGAGGTTCGGGTTGGCGTTGCCCTCGGGGCGGCGCGAGACCTCGCCCGTGACCTCGAGCACGAACTCGTTGCGCAGCGGGTGGGCGACCTCCTCGTCGCGGATGACCACCTGGGCGATGCCCGAGGCATCCCGCAGATCGATGAACGCGACGCCTCCGTGGTCACGACGACGATCGACCCACCCGGTGAGGGTGACGGTCTGACCGATGTTCTCGGCGCGCAGGGAGCCTGCGGTGTGGGTGCGCAGCACGGAGTATTCCTTCTGATCTGGGAAATGGAGAACCCGCCCAGTCTACGGGGGTGCGCGACCCCTTCTCACGGGACGGCCCGTCCCTCAGTAGGGTGTCTGTGAACGGAAGGTGCCCCCATGAACCTCGCTCTCGTCCCCGCGGCCGACGTCCCGGTCGTCCCCGACTTCCTCGGCCAGTTCCTCTCCGGGACCACCGGCGTGGTGGCGTTGATCTTCTACATCCTCCTCGCCGTCGCCTGGTGGAAGGTGTTCACCAAGGCCGGATATCCGGGCATCCTCGCCCTCATCCCGATCGTCAACGCGATCTTCCTTTTGCGCATCGCCGGGATGTCGGGCTGGTGGGTCCTGCTCTACCTGGTGCCGATCGCCAACGTGGTGCTCGCGATCGTCGTGGCCGTGAAGGTCGGCGCCCGCTTCGGCAAGGGCGGCGTCTTCTCCTTCTTCCTCCTCTTCGTGTTCTCGTTCATCGGATACTTCATCCTCGGCTTCGGCGACTCCCGCTACCGCGAGATCTGACGTGGGGGTATCGCGACTGCACCTCGTGCGGCACGGTGAGGTGCACAACCCCGCCCGCGTGCTGTACGGCCGGCTGCCCGACTATCACCTGAGCCGCGCGGGCCGCGGGATGGCGGCGTCGGCGGCCGCGCACGTGGCGCAGCTCGGCGACCCCGTGGCGGCGCTGTACGCCTCGCCGCTGGAGCGCGCGCAGGAGTCGGCGGAGCCGTTCGCCGAGCGGTTCGACCTGGTGCCGGAGATCGACATCCGTCTGATCGAGCCGACGAACGTCTTCGAGGGCACCCGCATGCGCCGGTCGCTGATGAACCCGCTCAACTGGTGGCATCTGCGGCAGCCGTCGGTCCCCAGCTGGGGCGAGCCGTACGCGTCGATCGCGGAGCGCATGCTCGGGATCATGGACGAGGCGTGGACGGCCGCACTGGAGAGCACGACCGAGGGCGACATCGTGATGGTGTCGCACCAGGCGCCCATCTGGATCACGCACCTGCGCGTGGCGGGGCTTCCGCTGCAGCACGACCCCCGCACGCGGCGCTGCGCCCTGTCGAGCGTCACCTCGTTCGAGCGCGTGGGTGACGTGTGGCGCGAGGTCGCGTACGCGGAGCCCGCCGCCACGGGCGACGCGGTCGACGTCGGCGCGGTCTGACCCGCCGCCGTCACCGCACGCGCCCGTGGCCTCGGTCTCAGCGGGCGTCCTCCAGCAGTGACCGGATGACGCCGATCGCCGCGAGCTGACCGGCCGCGGCGGCGAGCAGCACCGCGGCCATCGGCCCGGGGAGGGTCGCGCGATGGGCGAGGTCGCCCGCCGCGAAGACGCCGCCGACCGAGGTGTGCCCGAGCTCGTCGATCTCGATCGAGCCGGAGTCGAGCATCCGCAGTCCCAGGTCGGCCGCGAAGGGGGCGCGCTGGCGCGCCGAGGCCGCGGCGACGAAGACCCCGGCCACGTCGAGGTCGCCGTCGGCCGTGCGCAGATCGGAAGA
>NZ_SSDM01000236.1:0-7836 GCF_004794375.1 Microbacterium sp. K35
CGCGCTGCTCGCCCTCGCCTCGGCCGTCTCGCCGCGGTGGCGCGCGGGCATCACGCTGCTGGTGGTCGCCGTCGCCGGTGTCGCGACGGCCTTCCTCGCGGTCGGCGTCAGCGTCTCGTTCGCGCAGGGCACCCCCGTGCCGATCTGGCCGGGCACCGGGCTGAGCCTCGCGTGGATCGGAGTGCTCGGCGCGGCGACCGTCACGCTCGACACGGCGCTCCCGCTGCCGCGGCTGCGCACCGTGGCGACCACCGTCACGGCGGCCGCCCTCCTGGTGTGTGCCCTGCCCGCCCTCACCGCGTTCCACACCGATCGATCCGTGCTCACCAACGGGCCGGAGTCGACGCTGCCCGCCTACGTGGCCGCGCAGGCGGCGGGCGACCGCGCGATCTCGACGCTCATCCTCACCCCGCAGAACGACGGCGGACTCGCGGTCGAGGTGGTCCGCGGAGCCAGCGAGACCCTCGGGGCCCAGACCACCATGCTCTCGACCGCCGTCGAGCCCCAGGGCACCGACACCGGCACGCTCGCGGTCGACCTGATCTCCGCCCGCGACTTCGATGCACCGGCCGAACTCGCCGCGGAGGGCATCAGCTACGTGCTGATCGCCCAGGTCGCGGGCGAGGGCGACCGGGCCCGTGCGCTGCGCACGGCCTCGATCGCCGCGATCGACCAGCGCCCGGGTCTCGTCCACGCGGGCACCACCGAGCGCGGAGTGCTGTGGCGGCTCGAGGGCGAGGCCGCGGCACCGGCGTCGCTCACCGCGGCGCAGGAGGGCACGGCGCGGCTCGTGATCACCCTGCAGCTGCTCGTGGTGCTGGCCGCGCTGCTGCTGTCGATCCCGACCAGGGCGTCGCGGCGTGCCGCCAGGGCGCAGTCGCGCATCGTCGGGCGGGCGCCGGAGGAGCCGATGGTGCTGCCGCGCCACGCCGAAGATCTCCCGGCCGCGGTCGTGGAGGACCCGCCCGTCGGCGCGGTCGAGGATCCGCAGGACGAACCGGCTCTGACGGACGAGGCCTTGGCGCCCATCGCCGAACCGGTTCCCGAGGCCGAGGTCGAGCCCGCGGACGCCGCGGAATCGGACGACGACACCCCCGCACCGCAGCCCGAGGAGGAGCGCCGATGAGCGGCAACCGCGCATTCCGGGTCGCCGCGACCAGCGCCCGCGTCGTGACGGGCGTGGCCGTGGCCGCCGCCTGCGTGATCGGGGTCGTCGCGGCCGTGCACGCGCCCTGGCCCACCGTGGCGCACGAACCGGCGCAGGAGCAGGTCACTCCGCTCCCCGGCGACAGCGTGCTGGTCTGCAACGGCGACTTCCGGGCGCTCGGACGCGACTCGTCCGCACCGCTCGACATGACGGCGGCGGCAGCCCCCACGCTCACCACCGGCGGTACGTCGGGAGATCCGGCCTCGTCGGGCGTGGCGACGCCCGACCTCGCCGATGGCGACGAGGTCTCCGTGCTCACCGGCGCCGTGGAGGGCCGCACGGCTCCGCTGATCGCGGGCGCCGAGTCGTTCACCCTCGCCGCGGACGACCTCGGGGGCTTCGCGGCCACCCCGTGCACGGTGCCGCGCCTGGAGTCCTGGCTCGTCGGCGGTGCGGTGGGCACCGGCACCGAGGACATCGTCATCCTCACCAACGCGGCCGAGGTGCCGTCCACCGTCACCCTCACCGTGTACGGCGAGACGCGCGGCGGCCGCACCGTCATCATCCCGGCGCGCACGCAGACCGCCCTTCCGCTGACGTCGATCGCCGCCGGCAACGAGGCACCGGTCGTCAAGGTGAGCGCGGTCGGGGCTCCGGTGCGCGCCGTCCTGCAGTCGTCGCTCGTGCGCGTGCTCGACCCCGCCGGCATCGACCTGCAGGAGGCCGTGGCCGGCGCGCAGCAGAACGTGGTCATCACGGGGGTCCAGACGTTCACGTCCGACGGCGACGAGGCCGACATGACCGTGCTGCGGTTGCTGGCACCCGGCGCCGACGCCATGGCGAAGGTCACGGTGCACAGCGAGGGCTCCTCGCCGACGACGGACGAGTTCTCCGTCCCGCTCGACCCCGACGTCCCCGCGCAGGTCGCGCTCAGCGGGCTCGAGCCGGGACGCTACACCGTGGAGATCGAGGCGGAGGCCCCGGTCGTCGCCGCCGTCCGCCAGCAGGACGGCTTCGGACGCGACACCGACTTCGCGTGGGTGACTCCGGCCGCCCAGCTCGACGACCAGGCCGCGGTCGCCGTGCCCGCCGGTCCCGCCCCGCGGCTGCAGCTCGCCAACACGGGCGACGAGGACGCGACCGTCACGGTCGAGCCGATCGACGGCGGTCAGCCGCAGGAGGTGTCGGTGCCGGCGGGGCAGACCCGCGGTATCGACATGACCGCGCGGACGACCTATCTGCTGCGCACCACCGGACCCGTACACGCCGCGGTGACCCTGACCGCGGCCGGTGCGCTCGGCGTGCTGCCGGTGCCGCCGTCGCCCGGCGTGGAGAAGTCGATCACGGTCTACCCCTGACCCCGGGACGGGGCGCGCAGTCAGTGGTCGTGGCCGAGGTCCCAGGGCTCGCGGCCGACGTACTCGGCGGCGGCCCGGAACACCGCGCTCTCGATCGCCATGCGGCGGTGCGCGGCGTCGTCGTGTCCCGGAGGGAGCAGCCGCTCGATCGGGATGCGGAACAGCACGATCCGCCGCCCCTCGCGGTCCAGGTGCCAGCGCGGCACCTCCCCGTCGCCCTCGGCCGCGGGCAGCGCCCCGATCTCGAAGCGCACCTCCTGCAGCTCGGGCCAGGTGCCGCGGAGGAACTCCACCGCAGTGCCCACCGTGAGGTCGAACCGGTCGAGCCGCCCGTCGAGCGGTGCGAGCGGCGGGCGGACGACCTCGCTGCGGCCGAGTCGTCCGTGGCGTCCGTGCCTCGCGCCGCGTCGGGCGGTGGGGGCGTGGGCGCGACGACGGGGCATGCCGAAAGTCTAGGCGCTGCGCTCGCGCTCGGCGCGGCATCCGCTCCGCTCGCGACGGGGGTCGTAGCGTGAAGGGGATGGACGGACGACTCTGCTCGAAGGTCGGCTGCGCGCGTGAGGCCGTGGCCACCCTCACCTACGACTACGGCGACCAGATGGCCGCTCTCGGACCGCTCGGAACGGCGAACGACCCGCAGGCGCACGACCTGTGCGCCCCGCACGCCGACCGGCTCTCGGTGCCGGCGGGCTGGCTCGTGATCCGCCACGAGGCCCTGCGCGCCTGATCCGACACGCGGGCGGAGGCACCGTGGCCCCTGCCGATTCCTGGGTACTCTGACGGCGGCGGTGTCACGGCGGCGCGGCCGGAAAGGCTACCGTGCTCGTCTGGCGTCGCTGGGTCCTGCCCCTGCTGCTCGTGGTCATCTTCGGCGCCTGCGCCGCCGCACTCGTGAAGATCGCTTTCTTCCCCGACCGGTCTGAGGCGATCGTGAGCCCCGAGGCGGGCATCACCGATCCGGTTGTGGCGGTCGAGCGGGGGGCCGTCGTCAACGCGCTCAGCCTGGACGGCACGGTCGCGCGCGACGAGAGCTATCCGGTGCGCAGCGAGCTCAACGGCACGGTCACTGCGGTGCACGTGGCCGACGGTGCGAGCGTCGCGGCCGGGCAGAAGCTGTTCACCGTGCGCCAGGACGACCCGCGCAAGGACATCGACGTGCTGGCGCCCGAGGCCGGCGACGTGTCGGAGCTCGCGATCGTGAAGGGCCAGGCCACCACGGTGGGCACGGAGACGTACACGCTCACCCCGGCCCGCTACCACCTGCAGGCGACCGTGGAGCCCGTGCAGCTGTACCGGCTCGTCAACGCGCCGACCGAGGCCACGGTGACCATCACGGGCGGCCCCGCCCCGTTCCCGTGCACGGGCGTGCGGGTGCAGGTGAGCGAGGAGGGCACCGCGAGCGTGCGCTGCGCGATCCCCGCCGATCAGACCGTGTTCGCCGGCCTGCCCGCCACGATGGATCTCGCGCTCGGACAGGTCGACGATGCGCTGGTGATCCCGGTCACGGCGGTGCAGGGCGGCGCTGGCACCGGAAAGGTGTGGGTCGACGCGGGCGACGGCGGCGAGCCGGAGGAGCGCGAGGTCGCCCTCGGCGTCAACGACGGTTCGATGGTGGAGGTGACCGACGGGCTCGCGGAGGGCGACAGCATCCGCCAGTTCGTGCCGGGCTTCGTCGCACCCGTCGAGGAGTTCTGCTACGAGATCTCCCCGGGCGTCGAGCAGTGCGACAGCGGGATGAGCTGGTGACGCTGGTCGCGCTGGAGGGCGTCGCCAAGAGCGTCCTCCTGCCCGACGATTCGCGCCTGGAGATCCTCCGCAGCGTCGACCTCGAGGTCGGCGCGGGCGACCACGTGTCGATCGTGGGACGGTCGGGTTCGGGCAAGTCGACGCTGCTCAACATCCTCGGCATGCTCGATGCCCCCACGTCCGGGACGGTGTCGTTCGAGGGGCGGGAGGTCCGCCGGATGCGCTCCGGTCGCCTCGACCGTCTCCGGGGTGAGAACGTGGGCTTCGTGTTCCAGCAGTTCAACCTGCTGCCCGGTCGCACCGCGCTGGACAACGTCATGATGCCGCTCGGCCACGCGCGCGGACGGCTGTTCTGGGACCGCCGCCGCATCGCCGCCGACATGCTGGAGCGCGTCGGACTCGGGCACCGCGTCGACCAGGTCGCCGACCGGCTCTCCGGAGGCGAGCAGCAGCGCGTCGCGATCGCCCGCGCGCTCGTACGCCGCCCGGTGCTGATCCTCGCCGACGAGCCCACCGGTGCCCTCGACATCGACACCGGCGCGACCGTGATGGCCCTGCTCGACGAGGTCGCGACCGAGACCGACGCCGCCCTCGTCACGATCACGCACGACCTGCACGTCGCGGCTCGCGCGCGCCGCCACTACCGCCTGGACGCCGGGCGGCTGGAGCCGGCCGACCTCACGAAGGCGTTCGAGGCGTCCACGCTCGCCGCCTCGGTGCCCGGGGCCGCGGAGGTCGCGTCGTGACCGGGTTCCTCGGAGCGCTCTCCGACGCCTGGGCCGAGATCCGGGTGCACAAGCTCCGTGTGCTGCTCAGCCTCATCGGCATCGCCGTGTCGGTGGGCGCGCTCACCGCGGTCGTGGCGATCTCGGAGTACCAGCGCCAGTTCCAGGAGGAGCAGTCGGACCGCTGGGGCGGCCGTGCGGCCACCGTGGTCGTGGCGGTGTCGGCCGACGATGGCACCCCGGTCGACGCGGACGAGGTGGACGAGCGCTTCCGCAGGGCCTCGGAGCGCTTCGGCTTCAGTCACACCGCCCGGATCGCCCAGGGCCTCTCGCTCGGCGTGGCGCTGCCCGACGGCGTGACCCCGGTGAACACACGGCTGGTCGACCCTGCGTACTCGCAGATCCACCGGGAGAAGCTGCTCGAGGGCCGGTGGCTGCACGATGGCGACCTCGAGGCGCTCGCACCGGCGGTGGTCATCAGCGAGCCGCTGTGGGAGCGCATCGGGCGGGTCCCGGTCGCCCAGCACCCCACGATCACCGTCACCGGAGACGCCGGCGGCACCTACCAGGTGGTCGGGGTCGTTCCGCGGCAGGGCTTCGGCGACGAGGAGCTCCGTCTGGACCTGCTGTACGACGCCTACCGTGACCGCGTCGACGCGCTGCCGGAGGAGACGTTCACCCAGTACGAGGTGTGGCTCGGCCCCGACGAGGTCGACGCGATCGCGCCGGTGCTCGCGATGGACCTCCGCGCCGGGCTGCCGGAAGGGCAGACGGTGTCGGTGAGCCGCTCGGACTGGGCGGCGCAACCCGGCACCGCCGACGCTCAGGCCACGTTCGAGATGGTCACGGGCGGCATCGCGTCGCTGATCCTCGCGCTCGGTGCGCTCAGCCTGATCAACATCCAGCTCGTCGCGATGCGCCAGCGGGTGCGGGAGATCGGGGTGCGTCGGGCCTTCGGCGCGAGCTCCGGCCGGGTGTTCTTCGCGGTGTTCCTGGAGAGTCTGGTGGCGACGACCGTGGCGGGGGCGATCGGCATCGCGATCGTCGTGGCGGTGCTGCGCTCCGAGTGGCTGATCGGCTCGATGTTCCCCGGTATCCAGGACATCCCGCCGTTCCCCATGCGGGCGGCACTGGTCGGTCTCGTCGCCTCGGTCGTGGTCGGCGCAGTGTCGGGCTTCATCCCCGCGCTCGTGGCGCTGCGGGTCAAGGTGATCGACGCCATCCGGTTCTGACACACGGGCGGTGCGTCCGCGACCTGATGGAACAATGGGCCCATGCCTGAGCTCGAGTACCGCATCGCCGATCTGTCCCTCGCCGACGCCGGACGGCACCAGCTGCGGCTCGCCGAGAACGAGATGCCAGGGCTCATGGCCCTGCGCGCGGAGTTCGGCGCGGCGCAGCCGCTCAGGGGCGCGCGCATCGCGGGATCGCTGCACATGACCGTGCAGACGGCCGTGCTGATCGAGACGCTCGTGGCGCTCGGTGCCGAGGTGCGCTGGGCCAGCTGCAACATCTTCTCCACGCAGGACGAGGCGGCCGCGGCGGTCGTGGTCGGCCCGCACGGCACGGTGGACGCGCCCGCCGGTGTGCCCGTGTTCGCGTGGAAGGGCGAGACGCTCGAGGAGTACTGGGCGTGCACCGAGCGGATCTTCGACTGGTCGTCGTCGGGCGTCGACGGCCCGAACCTCATCCTCGACGACGGCGGCGACGCCACGCTGCTGGTGCACAAGGGCGTCGAGTTCGAGCGGGCGGGCGTCGTCCCCGATGCCGCCGAGGGCGACCCGCACGAGTACCGTGTGATCCTCGACCTGCTCCGTCGGACCCTCACGGCGTCGCCCGACCGCTGGACGCGGGTCGCCGCCGGGCTGATCGGCGTCACCGAGGAGACCACCACGGGCGTGCACCGCCTGTACGAGCTCGCGGTGTCGGGAGACCTGCTGTTCCCGGCCATCAACGTCAACGACGCGGTCACGAAGAGCAAATTCGACAACAAGTACGGCATCCGTCACTCGCTGCCCGACGGGCTGAACCGGGCGACCGACGTGCTGATCGGCGGCAAGGTCGCGTTCGTGTGCGGCTACGGCGACGTGGGCAAGGGAGCGGCCGAGGCGCTGCGCGGTCAGGGCGCCCGGGTCATCGTGAGCGAGGTCGACCCCATCTGCGCGCTGCAGGCCGCGATGGACGGCTTCGAGGTGGCGCGTCTGATCGACGTGGCCGGCGGGGTCGACATCGTCGTGACCGGGACCGGCAACCGCGACGTGGTGACGGTGGAGCACCTGCTGGCGCTCAAGCACCTCGCGATCGTCGCGAACGTCGGCCACTTCGACAACGAGATCGACATGGCGGGGCTGGAGGCGCTCGACGGTGCGGAGAAGGTCGAGATCAAGCCGCAGGTGCACGAGTGGCGCCTGCCGAGCGGTCGCAGCGTGCTCGTGCTCAGCGAGGGCCGGCTGATGAACCTCGGGAACGCGACCGGGCACCCGTCGTTCGTGATGAGCGCGTCGTTCACGAACCAGGTCCTCGCGCAGCTCGAGCTGTTCACGAACGCGGCGGCGTACCCGGTCGGGGTTCACGTGCTGCCCAAGGCACTCGACGAGAAGGTCGCGCGTCTGCACCTGGACGCGCTGGGCGTGCGGCTCACCACGCTCACCGAGAGCCAGGCGGCGTACATCGGGGTGCCCGTCGAGGGGCCGTACAAGCTCGACCACTACCGCTACTGAGCGCGGCGGAGAGGCGAGGTCAGACGCCGACGCGGCGACCCGTCAGCCGCTCGGCGCGGCGGTCTGCGTTCTCCAGGGCCCGCCGCTCGCGCTCCCGCCGCAGCACCGTGATGCCCACGAGCACGAGCTCGGCGGGGGCG
>NZ_SSDM01000237.1:0-202 GCF_004794375.1 Microbacterium sp. K35
CGGCGAGGGACTCCATCAGCGTCTGGCGCTCGCGGCCGGCGTGGTCCGGCGGCAGCTTGGTGGTGACGAACACGGCGTCGCGGTCGACGTCCACCAGGGACAGCGCACGGCCGACCTCGGCCTCGTTGCCGTAGCCCGTGGCGGTGTCGACGTGGGTGTAGCCGAGCTCGAGCGCGGCGACCACGGCGCGCTCGGCGTCGCC
>NZ_SSDM01000238.1:0-204 GCF_004794375.1 Microbacterium sp. K35
CTTCGCCCGCTCGAGGCCCTCGACGAACGCGTCGAGCACGAGGCGGTAGCGCTCGAGCGAGAAGATCAGCGTGACGTTGACGCTGATGCCGTCGGCGACCTCCTCGTCCGCCTCGACCTTGAGGTCGGCGATGCGGTCGGTGACCGCGACGAGCCGGGCCTCGGCCTGGCGGGCTTCCCCGGCGAGCTGCGCCAGCTCGTCGAC
>NZ_SSDM01000239.1:0-4803 GCF_004794375.1 Microbacterium sp. K35
GACGCTCTTCCGATCTCGCCTCGGCCGCCGCGCCGCGGAAGTAGTGCACCGAGGCGTCCGTGCCGCGGCGCTCCAGCACGAGGCGTCCCGCGCGGAAGCGGCGCAGCACCGAGTTGTCCCACCAGATCTTGCGCCACACACCCAGCCAGCCGAGCACACCGGTCGGCTGGATCACGGCGACGTCGAGTGCGGCATCGGTGATCGACGCGTCGGGGATCAGTGAGATGCCGGCGGGCAGCGTGCCGCAGTTCGCGAACAGGATGCTGTGGACCTTGGTGGAGTGCAGGCGCCCCTCACCGATCTGGTAGACGGCGCGGAACGGCTGGGCCCGGGGGAGCGATCGCGCAGCACCGTCGACGTACGCGATCCACCCGACCGATCGCTTCAGGTCGGAGCGCGTGTTCGCGATCATGTCGGCGTCCAGGCCGATGCCGGCGAGCACCACGAAGGCATGCTCGACCTCCTCGCCGTCCGCGCGGGTGAGCCGTGCCCAGCCGATGTCGATCGGGTGGCGGAAGTCGCCCAGAGCGGCACGGATCATCTCGGCGGGGTCGGTCAGCGGCAGTCCCAGGTTGCGCGCGAGGAGGTTGCCGGTGCCGCTCGGCAGGATCGCGAGCGGCACCCCGGTGCCGGCGATGGCCTCCGCGACCGCGCGCACCGTGCCATCGCCGCCCGCCACCAGCACCACGTCCACACCACGGGCGAGCGCCTCGGCCGTGGCTCCCTGCCCGGCGTCGTCGACCGTCGTCGGGTAGAACGCCGGGTGCTGCCAGCCCGCCTCGCGGCACAGGTCTCGAACCTGCGCCCGCAGCCGCTTCCCGTCCACTTTCACCGGGTTGTACACGAGTGCCGCCTGCGAGGTGACAGGGGGGCTCGTGCGCATGGCGCTACTCTAGACCGGCAGCCGAGGGGCTCCGCCGCACCTCGTAGACTTGCGGAATGATCGACCTCGCACTCCTCCGCGAAAACCCGGAGATCGTCCGCCGTTCGCAGGCTGCCCGTGGCAACGACCAGAGCACCGTCGACGTCGCACTCGAGGCCGATCGATCGCGCAGGGCCGCGCTCGCCGCGTTCGAAGAGCTGCGTGCCGAGCAGAACGCCTTCGGCAAGCAGGTCGCCAAGGCCCCCAAGGAGGAGAAGGCGGCGCTCGTCGCCCAGGCGAAGGACCTCGCCGACCGCGTGAAGCAGGCGCAGCACGCCGCGAACGAAGCCTCGGAGCACGCGGCCGCGGCCCTCGCGCGCATCGAGAACGTCGTGATCGACGGTGTGCCGGCGGGGGGCGAGGAGGACTTCGTCGAGCTGCGTCGGGTGGGCGACGTCCCGGCGTTCGACTTCGAGCCCCGCGACCACCTCGAGCTCGGGGAGCTGCTCGGCGCGATCGACATGGAGCGCGGCGCGAAGGTCTCCGGCGCGCGCTTCTACTTCCTGCGCGGGATCGGCGCCCGGCTCGAGATCGCCCTCATGAACCTCGCGCTCGACACGGCGCTGCAGAACGGCTTCGTGCCGATGATCACGCCCACGCTCGTGCGGCCGGAGATCATGCAGGGCACCGGCTTCCTCGGCGAGCACGCGGACGAGGTGTACCACCTCGACAAGGACGACGACCTGTACCTGGTCGGCACGAGCGAAGTCGCGCTCGCCGGCTACCACAAGGACGAGATCGTCGACCTGTCCGACGGCGCCCTCCGCTACGCGGGCTGGTCCACGTGCTACCGCCGCGAGGCGGGATCGCACGGCAAGGACACCCGCGGCATCATCCGCGTGCACCAGTTCAACAAGCTCGAGATGTTCGTCTACACCTCGGCCGAGGACGCGGAGGCCGAGCACCTGCGGCTGGTCGCGCTGCAGGAGCAGATGCTCACCGCGCTCGGCCTCGCGTATCGCGTGATCGATGTCGCCGCTGGCGACCTCGGTTCGAGCGCCGCGCGCAAGTACGACATCGAGGCGTGGGTGCCCACCCAGGGTGCGTTCCGCGAGCTCACCTCGACCTCGAACTGCACGACCTACCAGGCCCGGCGCCTCGACGTGCGGTACCGGCCGCCGGTGGAGGAGGGGGCGTCCGCGACGAAGACGCAGCACGTGGCCACGCTCAACGGCACGCTCGCGACCACCCGGTGGATCGTCGCCCTGCTCGAGACGCACCAGCAGGCGGACGGCTCCGTGCGGGTGCCCGAGGTGCTGCGCCCCTACCTCGGCGGACTCGAGGTGATCCGCCCGCTCGCCGACGCGCAGGCCGCCCGGTGAGCGCGCCCTGGCTGGTCGGCCTCGACGTCGACGGCACGATCCTGCTTCAGGACGAGACCATGAGCCCCGGTGTGCCGGAGGCGATCGCCCGCGTGCGCGACGCCGGACACCTGGTCACGATCGCGACGGGGCGCAGTTGGATGGGGACGCAGCGCTACGTGGAGGAGCTGGGTCTCACGGCGGATCTCGTCGTCTGCTCGAACGGCGCAGTGACGATGCGGCGCGTGGGCGACCGGTGGGAGCGCTGGCACGTCGAGACCTTCGACCCGACTCCCGCGCTGGCTCTGCTCCGTGACCGCCTCCCGGACGCGCGATACATGGTCGAGCTCGGCTCCGGACAGCGGCTCTTCACCGAGCAGCTCGACGACTGGACGCTCGACGGCGGACGGCAGGTCGACTTCGACCGGCTCGGCGATCTCCCGGTGTCGCGCATCGTGGTCGTCTCGCCGGATCACGACGAGGACGACTTCCACCGGCTCGTGGCCGACGCGGGGCTCAACGAGGTGTCGTACGCGATCGGCTGGACCGCCTGGCTCGACATCGCTCCGCAGGGCGTCGACAAGGGAACGGCGCTGGAGCGGGTGCGCGACGAGCTCGGACTGCAGCGCGACCGCGTGCTGGTCGCGGGGGACGGTCGCAACGACATCGGGATGTTCGGCTGGGCCCTCGCGGGCGGGGGCCGTGCGGTGGCGATGGGGCAGGCGCCGGACGAGGTGAAGGACGCCGCGGGAGAGGTCACGACCGACGTCGAAACGGGGGGCCTCGCGACCGCACTCGACACGCTTCCAGCGCCCGCCCAGGTCGACGCACGAGAATAGAGTTCGGCTAGACTCACGCCTGGTCGGCAGACGTATCTGTCGGGAGGGTTGTCCGAGCGGCCGATGGAGCTGGTCTTGAAAACCAGTGGGCAGAGATGTCTCGTGGGTTCGAATCCCACACCCTCCGCATACCGAGCACGGCGAACCCTCCACGCCGTGCCGAATCCGAAAGGGCCCGAGTGAGCGACAACCGACGCCGTCATACCCTCGCGCGACACGGTCAGCAGCACACCCCCGGCACCCTGGGTCAGCTGATGAAGTTCATCGCGATCGGCCTGGCCGTGGTGCTGGTCAGTGGCATCGGTGTCGGCACCTACATCTTCTACGACTTCTCCAGCACGGTCTCCGCGAACGCGGTCGATCTCGACGGTCAGGAAGACGTTCCGCCGGACATCGGCGAGTACAAGGGTGGTTTCAACCTCGTTCTCACGGGCGTGGACACGTGCGAGGAGAAGTACAAGGATCTCTTCGGCGATCGCTGCACGGGTCGCGACGCGGGGGGCACGCTCAACGATGTGAACCTGCTGGTCCACGTCTCGCAGGAACCTCGGCGGATCACGGTGGTCAGCTTCCCGCGTGACCTCATGGTGCCGATCCCCGAGTGCGAGGACGAGGACGGCAACGTCCACTCCGCCATGAGCAAGCAGCCGCTCAACACCGCCTACACCGACGGCGGCCTCAACTGCGTCGTCCAGACGATCTCGCGGCTGACCGACCAGGAGGTGCAGTTCGCGGCATCCGTCACGTTCGGCGGCGTGATCGAGATCACCAACGCGATCGGTGGTGTGGAGGTCTGCCTGGCCAACCCGATCAAGGACCGCTACACGGGCCTCGACATGGAGGCGGGCACGCACTGGCTCCAGGGCCTCGAGGCGCTGCAGTTCCTGCGCACCCGGCACGGCGTCGGCGACGGCAGCGACCTGGGGCGCATCGGCAACCAGCAGCAGTACATGTCGAGCCTCGCGCGCGCCCTGATCAGCAGCGACACCCTCGGCAACGTCCCGGTCATGCTGAAGCTCGCCAACATCGGCCTCCAGAACCTCGAGACCAGCACGTCGCTCGCCGATCCGATGAAGATCGCGCAGATCGCGCTCGCCGTGAAGTCCGTTCCCTTCGAGGACATCGTGTTCCTCCAGTACCCGACGAACCAGGACAGCGCCGACCCCAACAAGGTGGTTCCGAACACGCAGGCGGCTGACGTGATGTGGGATGCGATCGAGAAGAACGCCCAGCTCCAGGTCACGCATCAGAACACGAGCAACGACGGGGTGATCGTGGCGGAGCCCACCACCCCGGTGGAGGCGACGCCCGATCCCAACGCGACGCCGAGCGACGTGGTGGCGCTGCCCGACAGCATCAAGGGCAACTCGGCCGCGCAGCAGACCTGCTCCAACGGCAACGTGCGCTGACGCGCCAGGCGTCGTCTCTGCGCGCGGCCGGGCGCGGACCTGTCCGCCCCAGAGGGATCGAGGCTCCAGCCGGCACGCACGAGGGCGGGGACGAGGTCGTGAGACCTCGCCCCCGCCCTCGTGTGTGGGGCGGTGCCCGGGGTCAGCGCGCGCGACGTGTGCGCGTGACGTGCGCTGCCACGAGCCCGGCGCCGATGAGCGCGAGCACCGTTCCGCCGGTGAGGACCCAGGGCGACGTGCTGCCGCCGGTGGTCGCGAGCGATCCGGCGCTCGGATCGGCCGGAGCCGCCGGATGCGCGGGCGTGCCCGGGGTGCCGGGGTCGGCCGCGCAT
>NZ_SSDM01000023.1:0-16297 GCF_004794375.1 Microbacterium sp. K35
TGCTCCTGGCCGCGGTCAGGGCGGCGGCGGCCAGGAGCAGCAGCCCGCCGCGTCGGACGACGACCAGGCGAACGGCAACGGCCGCAACCGCCAGCGCAACAAGCGCCGCGGGGGCACGCCGGTCGACGAGTTCGAGACCGAGATCGGCGAGGACGACGTCCTGATCCCGATCGCGGGCATCCTCGACGTGCTCGACAACTACGCGTTCGTGCGCACCACCGGCTACCTCGCCGGCCCGAGCGACGTCTACGTCTCGCTCGGCCAGGTCAAGAAGTACAACCTGCGCAAGGGTGACGCCGTCGTCGGCTCCATCAAGCAACCGCGCGAGGGCGAGCAGCAGGGGCGCCAGAAGTACAACGCGCTCGTGAAGGTCGACTCGATCAACGGCCTCTCGGTCGACGACGCCGCGACCCGCGTGGAGTTCGGCAAGCTCACGCCGCTCTACCCGCAGGAGCGCCTGCGCCTGGAGACCGCGCCCGAGAAGCTGACGCAGCGCATCATCGACCTCGTCGCGCCGATCGGCAAGGGCCAGCGCGGCCTGATCGTCGCGCCGCCCAAGGCCGGCAAGACGATCGTCCTGCAGCAGATCGCCAACGCGATCGCGCAGAACAACCCCGAGGTGCACCTGATGGTCGTGCTCGTTGACGAGCGCCCCGAAGAGGTCACCGACATGGAGCGCACCGTGAAGGGCGAGGTCATCGCCTCGACCTTCGACCGCCCCGCGGAAGACCACACCACGGTCGCCGAGCTCGCGATCGAGCGCGCCAAGCGCCTGGTCGAGCTGGGCCGCGACGTGGTCGTGCTGCTCGACTCCATCACGCGCCTCGGCCGTGCCTACAACCTGGCCGCCCCCGCGTCGGGTCGCGTGCTCACGGGTGGGGTCGACGCGTCGGCGCTGTACCCGCCGAAGCGCTTCTTCGGCGCGGCGCGCAACATCGAGAACGGCGGATCCCTCACGATCCTCGCCACCGCTCTCGTCGAGACCGGCTCCAAGATGGACGAGGTCATCTTCGAGGAGTTCAAGGGCACCGGCAACAGCGAGCTGCGGCTGTCGCGTGCTCTCGCCGACAAGCGCATCTTCCCGGCGGTCGACGTGAACGCGTCGAGCACCCGCCGCGAGGAGATGCTGCTGTCGGCCGACGAGGTCAAGATCACCTGGAAGCTGCGTCGCGCCCTCGCCGGCCTCGACCAGCAGCAGGCTCTCGAGGTCGTGCTCGGCAAGCTCAAGGAGACCCACTCCAACGTGGAGTTCCTGGTCCAGATGCAGAAGTCGATCCCGACGCTGCCCTCGGGCGCGCACGGGCACGACAACAACATCCGCTGAGACGCGACGTGTTCGAGTCCGTCCAGACTCTGATCGACGAGCATCGCCGGGTGCAGGAGGAGCTCTCCGACCCGGCGGTGCACGCCGACGCCGCCCGCGCCAAGCGCGTCAACCGCCGCTACGCCGAGCTGTCGCGCATCGTCGCGGCGCACGAGGCGTGGACGGCGGCGGTCGACGACCTGGAGGCGGCGAGGGAGCTGGCGCGCGAGGACGAGGCGTTCGCCGCCGAGGTCCCCGCGCTGGAGGAGGGCGTGCAGGCCGCGCAGGAACGCCTGCGCCGACTGCTCATCCCGCGCGACCCCGACGACGCCCGCGACGTGATCATGGAGATCAAGGCGGGGGAGGGCGGCGCTGAGTCGGCGCTGTTCGCCGCCGACCTGCTGCGCATGTACATCCAGTACGCCGCGTCGAAGGGCTGGAAGACCGAGCTGCTGGAGCGCAACGAGTCCGACCTCGGCGGCTACAAGGATGTGCAGGTCGCGATCAAGGGCTCCTCGTCCGATCCGGCCCATGGCGTGTGGGCGCACCTCAAGTACGAGGGCGGCGTGCACCGCGTGCAGCGGGTACCGGCGACGGAGTCCCAGGGCCGCATCCACACCTCCACCACCGGGGTGCTGGTCTTCCCGGAGGTCGATGAGCCGGAGGAGATCCACATCGACCAGAACGACCTGAAGATCGACGTGTTCCGCTCTTCGGGCCCCGGGGGGCAGTCCGTCAACACGACCGACTCGGCGGTGCGCATCACCCACGTGCCGACCGGCATCGTCGTGTCGATGCAGAACGAGAAGTCGCAGCTGCAGAACCGCGAGGCCGCGATGCGGGTGCTCCGCGCGCGGCTGCTGGCGAAGCAGCAGGAGGAGCTCGACGCGGCGGCCTCGGATGCGCGCAAGTCGCAGATCCGCGGCATGGACCGCTCCGAGCGGATCCGCACGTACAACTTCCCGGAGAACCGGATCGCCGACCACCGCACCGGCTTCAAGGCATACAACCTCGACCAGGTGATGGACGGCGCGCTCGATCCGATCATCGAGAGCGCGATCGCGGCCGATGAGGAGGCGCGGCTCGCCGCGGTGGGATCCGATTCCTGAGTGCGGCCTCTCGGTGCCGCTATGCTCGGCCCCGTGATCACCCTCCTGTTCCGCGCTCTCCTGTATCTGGTGTCGGCGGGCCTCGGTCTGCTCGCGGCCGACGTGCTGCTCGACGGTTTCCAGATCCAGTGGAGCCAGTGGTGGGGCTTCGTGGTGTGCATCCTCGTGTTCGCGGTGCTGCAGACGGTGCTGTCACCGTGGGTCAGCAGGCTCGCGGATCGCTACGCGCCGGTGCTGATGGGCGGCATCGGGATCGTGTCGACCTTCATCGCGCTCCTGGTCGTCGTGCTGCTCCCGATCGGCGGTCTGCGCATCACCGATCTGACCGGCTGGCTGCTGGGGTCGGTGATCGTGTGGCTGGTCACGGCCGTCGGCAGCGTGCTGCTCCCGTGGCTGTTCCTGCGGCGCCGACTCGAGGCGCGCGGCGCGAGGCGTGCGCCCCGTGCCGGGCGTCAGATGGAGTAGTCGGGGGCGGTCAGCAGGGCCCTGGTGTCCTCGCCAGCGGTGCGCTGACGCGGCTTCGCCGGCACACCCACCAGCACGCTGTCCGCGGGGGCGTCCTTCGTGACGACCGCGTTCGCGCCGATGACGCAGCGGTCGCCGACCGTCACCGGGCCGAGGATCTTCGCGCCGGCTCCGACCGCGACGCCGTCGCCGAGCGTCGGGTGCCGCTTGCCGACGTCGCGGGTGCGTCCGCCCAGGGTGACCCCGTGGTACATCAGCACGTCGTCGCCGATCTCCGCGGTCTCGCCGATCACGATGCCCATGCCGTGGTCGATGAAGAAGCGCCTGCCGATGCGCGCGCCGGGGTGGATCTCCACGCCGGTGAGCCAGCGCGACAGCTGCGACCCCGCGCGGGCGAGCAGTCGCAGCCGTCGCCGCCACAGCGCGTGCGAGACCCGGTGCGCCCAGATGGCGTGCAGGCCGGGGTAGAGCAGGGCCACTTCGAGCGACGTGCGCGCGGCGGGGTCGCGGAGGCGTGCGGCGGCGATGTCCTCGCGCATTCGCGCGATCAGTCCCATCGGCGGTCTCAGTCTTCGCGCAGGTCCTCGAACAGCGCGGTGGAGAGGTAGCGCTCACCGGTGTCGGGGATGATCACGACGATCGTCTTGCCGGCGTTCTCTGGTCGCGCGGCGACCGTCAGCGCGGCCGCGACCGCGGCACCGGACGACATGCCGACCAGCAGGCCCTCCTTCGCCGCGAGCTCGCGCGCGACCCGCAGCGACTCGTCGAACTCCGCCGTGATGATCTCGTCCAGCACCTCGCGGTCGAGCACGTCGGGGACGAAGTTCGGGCCGATGCCCTGGATCTTGTGGGGGCCGGGGTGCCCCTCGGTCAGCACGGGGGAGTCCTTGGGCTCGACGGCGATGACCTGCACGCCGGGCTTCGCGGCCTTGAGCGCCTGCCCGGTGCCGGTCACCGTGCCTCCCGTGCCGACGCCGGCGATGAAGATGTCGACCGCGCCGTCGGTGTCGCGGAGGATCTCCTGCGCCGTCGTCTCGCGGTGGATCTGCGGGTTGGCGGGGTTCTCGAACTGGCGGATCCAGATCGCGCCGGGGGTCTCGTCGACGATGCGCTTGACCTCTTCGATCGCCCCCTTCATGCCCTTCGTGGGGTCGGTGAGCACGATCTCGGCGCCGAACGCCTTGAGCAGCACCCGGCGCTCCTTCGACATCGACGCGGGCATCGTGAGGATCACGCGGTAGCCGCGGGCCGCGCCGACCATGGCGAGGGCGATGCCGGTGTTGCCGCTGGTGGACTCGACGATCGTGCCGCCCGGCTTCAGCTCTCCCGACGCCTCGGCCGCGTTGATCATGGCGATGCCGATGCGGTCCTTGACGCTGGAGGCCGGGTTGTAGAACTCGAGCTTCGCGAGCACGGTGGCCCCGAGTCCCTCGGTCACCCGGTTCAGGCGCACGAGCGGGGTGTTGCCGAAAGCGGTGGTGATGTCGGAGTGGATACCGGGCATGGGTGAGGCCTTCCTTCACGGGTCGCTGCGGCTCCCAGACTACGGGAGCGGCCTGTGGGGGAGGGCAATGTGACGGGTGCGGGCGCTCTACGCTGGAGGCATGCCCGACTCCTCGCTCGCTGCCGTCGTGCGCGCCGCCGCGCAGAGCCTCGCCGATGCCGGTGTCCCCGACCCGCTCGTGGACGCGGAGCTCCTGGCCGCGCACGTGCTCGACCGGCGGCGGGGCGAGGTGCAGGCGGCGATCGTGCGGGGCGACCGCATCGACGAGGAGCAGCAGGCCGCGCTGACCCGCCTGGTGTCCCGTCGCGCCGGGCGGGAGCCGCTGCAGCACCTCACGGGTGTCGCGCCGTTCCGGCACCTGGAGCTGTCGGTGGGCCCCGGGGTGTTCATCCCGCGGCCGGAGACCGAGACCGTCGCCCAGTTCGCGATCGACGCCCTGCTGAACTCGGGCGAGGCCGCCCCGGTCGGCGTCGACCTGGGCACGGGCAGCGGCGCGATCGCCCTGGCGATGGCGACCGAGGTGCCGCACGCGCGGATCTTCGCCGCGGAGCTGTCCGAGGAGGCCCACGCCTGGGCGGCACGCAACGTCGCCGGCACCGGCAACCTCACGCTCGTGCTGTCCGACCTGGCCGAGGCGTTCCCCGAGCTCGACGGCACCGCCAGCGTGGTCATCTCGAATCCGCCGTACGTCCCCGATGCCGCGGTGCCGCGCGACCCCGAGGTGCGCCTGTTCGATCCGGCGCTCGCGCTGTACGGCGGCGCGGACGGGCTCGACGTCGTGCGGGTGCTGAGCGACCGGGCGCTGCGTCTGCTCCGCCCGGGGGGCGTGCTGGTGATCGAGCACGGGGAGCTGCAGGGCGCGGAGATCCGCGAGCTGCTCACGGCGGACGGCTGGCGCGCCGCGGCCACGCACCGCGATCTGACGCTGCGCGACCGTGCGACCACCGCGATCCGGCCCTGATCAGGGGTCTCCGAGCATCTCCGACGTCCGTCCCGCATAGAATCGAACCGTCATGTCCCCCATCTTCGACTGCCGCGACGAGGCGCAGCTGCTCGCCGGAATGCGCAACGCGCGCCAGGCGATCGGCCGCGGCGACCTCATCGTCATCCCCACCGACACCGTGTACGGCGTCGCCGCCGACGCGTTCTCGCCGACGGCGGTGCAGCGTCTGCTCGACGCGAAGGGTCGAGGGCGCGATCAGCCGCCGCCCGTGCTGATCGGCAGCAAGGAGACCCTGACGGCCCTGGCCGAGTCGGTTCCGGAGCCGGTGCAGCGCCTCGTCGACGCGTTCTGGCCCGGCGGGCTGACCATCGTGCTCCCCGCGCAGCCGTCGCTGGTGTGGGACCTGGGGGAGACCCAGGGGACCGTCGCCGTGCGCATGCCGGAGGGCCGGGTGGTCCTGGAGCTGCTGGCCGAGACCGGGCCGCTGGCCGTGTCCAGTGCGAACCTCACGGGACGGGACGCGGCGATCTCCGCGCTCGACGCCGAGAAGATGCTCGGCGACAGCGTGGCGGTGTACCTCGCCGACGGCATGAGCGCGAACGGCATCGCCTCGACCATCGTCGACGCGACCTCGCTCGTGCGTCGCGGCGCCGACGACGGCGAGGGGGTCGTGCGGATCCTGCGGCACGGCGTCGTCACGCGCGAGCAGCTGCACGAGGTCCTGGGCGAGCTGCTCGAGCCGGAGCAGCAGCAGGAGCAGGACGGGGATTCGTGAAGCAGTACCTCTTCACGATCATCGTCACCGCCGCCATCACCTTCGTGCTGACGTGGGCGGTGTGGCGGCTGAGCCTCCGCTTCAAGCTGTACCCGGGTATCCGCGAGCGCGACGTGCACACCACGCCCACCCCGCGGCTGGGCGGCGTGGCCATCTTCCTCGGCATCGTCGCGGCGTTCGCGGTGTCGGCCGCCAACCCGTTCTTCCAGAGCATCTGGACGCCTCCGCAGACCATGTGGGCGATCCTCGCGGCCTCGCTGCTGATCGCGGTGATCGGCGTCGTCGACGACCTGTGGGACCTCGACTGGATGATCAAGCTCGGTGCGCAGTTCCTGGCCGCAGGCATCATCACCGTGGGCGGGGGACTGCAGATCCTGTCGCTGCCCTTCGGCGACCTGATCGTGGTGTCGAGCTGGCTGAGCATCACCATCACGATGTTCGCGATCGTGATCGTGATGAACGCGGTCAACTTCATCGACGGGCTGGACGGCCTGGTCGCGGGCGTGTGCCTGATCTCGAACGGCGTGTTCTTCGCGTACTCCTACATCTTCACGCGCGACTCCGGCGCCTCCAGCTACTTCAACCTCTCCACGTTCCTCGCGGCCGTGCTGATCGGTGCGTGCCTGGGCTTCCTCCCGCTGAACTGGAGTCCGGCCAAGCTCTTCATGGGCGACTCCGGCGCGCTGGTGCTCGGCCTGCTCATGGCGACGTCCGCGATCGCGATCACCGGGCAGATGGATCCGTCGGCGCTGGAGCCGGATCGCCTCGGCCGGTCGCAGCTCGTCGGCGCGTTCCTGCCGATCCTGCTGCCGCTGCTGGTCGTGCTGCTGCCGCTGCTCGACTTCGGGCTCGCGGTGCTGCGGCGGATGAGCGCGGGCCGGTCGCCGTTCTCGCCCGACCGCAAGCACCTGCACCACCGGATGCTCGACCTCGGCCACCGCGACCGCGACGCCGTCCTCATCTTCTACGCGTGGACGGCTGTGATCTCCCTCGCCGTCCTCCTCATGTACGTCGGTGCGCGAGAGGACTGGCCCGGCCAGTACCTTCCCGGTGTCGGCTTCGGCGTGGTCGGCATCGCCGCCTGCCTCGTCATCACCCTGAGTCCCACCCGCCGCCGCAAGGCGCCGGCGGCCGCTGAACCCGACCCGACCCCCGTGGAGCCCCGATGAGCCCGAGCCCCGTTTCCAGCACGCCGATCCTGCGTCGCACCCTCGTCTGGTCGGCGGTGGCGACCGTCGTGCTCGCGCTGCTCGCCGGCGGCATCGGCTTCGCCGTCGCCCAGGGGGAGGGGCTGGTCAGCGGCCTGCTCGGCGTGCTGCTGGCGGCGCTGTTCCTCGCGATCACGGGTATCAGCATCCTGATCGCGAACCGGTGGTACGGCGACCCGCTGTACGTGCAGCTGTTCTTCGCGATCGTCCTGGGCGGCTGGCTGCTCAAGCTCGGCGTGTTCGTGCTGGTGATGATCCTGCTGTCGGGGCAGCCGTGGCTCGACCCGATGGTGTTCTTCCTCTCGATCGTCGCGGGGGTGGTGATGTCGCTGGTGATCGACGTGGTGGTGCTCACCCAGATGCGCCTGCCGAACGTGAGCGACACCACGCTGCCGACCGAGGTGCCGGAGGACCGCGCGCCCGGCGCCGCGAACGGCGGCTCCACCGGCCCGGCGGACGACGCTCCGCGGTCTTAGGGCACCCTTGGATTCTGATAGTGTTGGGGAGTGCCCGCCGCTCGCCCGCGAGCGCTTGCGCTTGAAGCACACCGACCATCGTCGCCCCGGTTCTGACCGGTGCCCCGAAGCTGGAGCCCGCGCTGTTTAATCTTGCTGCGACCCTGACCCCCCGACTCGCGTCCTCGGATGGCGAGTTCCACGGCCCTTCGATCGATGAGTTCTTCCCGGAGATCCTCTTCCACGTCGGTCCCATCCCGGTGAACCGGATCCACCTGATCCAGCTCCTCTCCGTGATCGCCGTGGTCCTGATCCTCTGGCTGGGCACGCGCCGCATGAAGGTCGTGCCCGGGCGCTTCCAGAGCCTGGTCGAGATGGGTCTCGGCTTCGTCCGCGGCGGCATCGCGCACGACCTGCTCGGCCGCAAGGACGGCGACCGGTTCCTGCCGATCCTCACCACGATCTTCTTCATGGTGCTGTTCATGAACGTCACGGGCATCATCCCGTTCCTGAACATGCCGGGTACCGCGATCATCGCCGTCCCGCTCACCCTGGCCGTGGTCAGCTACGTCACCTTCATCTACGCCGGCATCAAGAAGAGCCCGAAGAACTTCTTCAAGAACGCGCTCTTCCCGTCGGGCGTGCCGTGGCCGGTCTACTTCATCGTCACGCCGATCGAGCTCATCTCGACGTTCATCATCCGCCCGGTGACCCTCACCCTGCGACTGCTGATGAACCTGGTCGTCGGCCACATGATCCTGGTGCTGTGCTTCGCGGCCACCCAGTTCTTCTTCTTCACCGCGGGCGGCGGCTGGGCTGCCCTCGGTATCGGAACACTCGCCTTCGGCGGCGCCTTCACTCTCTTCGAGATCCTGGTGGCCGTCCTGCAGGCCTACGTCTTCACCGTCCTCACCGCGGTCTACATCCAGCTCGCGGTCGCAGAAGAGCACTGAGCGGGCGGGCAACAGCCCTCCCACCCAACGAAAGGAAAAACCCGTGGACGCAACTACGGTTCTCGCTGAAATCAACGGCCACCTCGCGGCGGTCGGCTACGGCCTCGCAGCCATCGGTCCGGCCATCGGTGTGGGCATCGTCGTCGGCAAGACCATCGAGGGCGTCGCCCGTCAGCCCGAGCTGGCCGGTCGCCTGCAGGTCCTCATGTGGATCGGTATCGCCTTCACCGAGGCGCTTGCGTTCGTCGGCATCGCCGTCGGATTCATCCCCTTCCCGTAATCCCCACCGACTTCTGAAGGAGACAGGATGCTGAACGCTCTTGTCACGAACCTCGCGGCTGAGGGTGAGGCGGCGAACAACCCGCTGATCCCCGCGTGGTACGACATCATCTGGTCGGGCTTCTGGTTCATCATCATCCTCGTCGTGGTGTGGAAGGTCGCCCTTCCCCGTCTGACGAAGATGCTCGACGAGCGGTCCGCCGCCATCGAGGGCAACATCGCCAAGGCCGATGAGGCGCAGAAGCAGGCGGAGGCCGCCCTCGAGGAGTACACCCGCCAGCTCGCCGAGGCGCGCACCGAGGCCGGGGAGATCCGCGAGGCCGCCCGTGAGGACGGCAAGAAGATCATCGCCGAGGCGAAGGAGACCGCAGCCAGCGAGGCTGCGCGTCTGACCGCCACCGCGCACACGCAGATCGAGGCTGAGCGCCAGACGGCTCTCGTCTCCCTGCGCAGCGAGGTCGGCTCGCTCGCGCTCGACCTCGCCGGCGGCGTGGTCGGCGAGACGCTGTCCGATGACGCTCGTGCGGCCGCCGTGGTCGACCGCTTCCTCGCCGATCTCGAAGCATCCGAGAAGGCGGCTCAGTAATGGGCAGCGCGACCGCTCAGGCACTCGCGGCATCCACTCAGGCGCTTGCCGCAGCGAAGGACGTCACCCTCGACACCGCGCGGGAGCTGTTCGTCGCCGCGCGCACCGTGGGCGATTCGTCTCAGCTGAGCGGCGCGCTGGCCGACCCGTCGGCGTCCGTGGAGTCGCGGCAGAACGTCGTCTCCGCGGTGTTCGGCGGGCTCTCGGTCGCGTCTCAGAGCGTTCTGAGCGCAGCCGTGGCGCAACGCTGGTCGAACGCCGACGAGCTCGTCGACGGCATCGAGGAGCTCGCGATCCGGTCCGCCGCGATCGCCGAGCCCGGTGTCGACATCGAGGGTGAGCTCTTCGCCTTCGCCCGGCTCGTCGCCGCGAACCCGGAGCTCGAACTCGCTCTGGGTAGCCGCCTCGGGGGAGAGGACGCGAAGGGGGAGCTCGTCGAGCGCCTCCTCGACGGATCCTCCGCCGGTGCGGCCACCACGCTGATCGTCTCGTCCCTCGTGCGTCGTCCGCGCGAGCGGCGTGTCCGCCAGCTCCTGAGCAGGGCCATCCGCTTCGTGTCCGCCCAGCGCGGTCTCGTCGTGGCCACGGTGTACACCGCGACCCCGCTCAGCGATGCGCAGCGCACCCGTCTGAGCGACGCCCTCTCGCGTCGCTACGACGGCGAGGTCTCGCTCAACGTCGTCATCGATCCCGCCGTCGTCGGAGGTCTGCGCGTGCAGATCGCCGATGACGTCATCGACGGCAGCATCTCCGCACGACTCGCCGACCTTCGCCAGAAGCTCGCGGGCTAACACGACTTCGCGCGGGGAACCGCGCACCCAGATACAAAGGGAAGACAATGGCAGAACTATCGATCAGCCCCGACGTCATCCGTGACGCGCTGAAGGACTTCGCCGCCGCATACGAGCCCACGGGCGCCGCTGCGACCGAGGTCGGCACCGTCATCGACGCCGCCGACGGCATCGCGCACGTCGAGGGTCTGCCGGGCGTGATGGCGAACGAGCTCGTCACGTTCGCGGACGGCACCAAGGGCCTCGCTCTGAACCTCGACGAGCACGAGATCGGCGTCGTCGTCCTCGGCGACTTCACCGGCATCGAGGCCGGGCAGGAAGTCACCCGCACGGGTGAGGTCCTCTCGGTCCCTGTCGGTGACGGCTACCTCGGCCGCGTCGTCGACCCGCTCGGCAACCCGATCGACGGCCTCGGCTCGATCGCGACCGAGGGCGTCCGCGAGCTCGAGCTCCAGGCACCCGGCGTCATGCAGCGCAAGTCGGTGCACGAGCCCATGCAGACCGGCATCAAGGCGATCGACGCCATGATCCCGGTCGGCCGTGGTCAGCGGCAGCTCATCATCGGCGACCGCCAGACCGGCAAGACGGCCATCGCGATCGACACGATCATCAACCAGAAGGCCAACTGGGAGTCGGGTGACGTCAACAAGCAGGTGCGCTGCATCTACGTCGCCATCGGCCAGAAGGGCTCGACCATCGCTTCGGTGAAGGGCGCGCTCGAGGAGGCCGGCGCCCTGGAGTACACCACCATCGTGGCGGCCCCCGCGTCCGACCCTGCCGGCTTCAAGTACCTGGCTCCGTACACCGGTTCGGCCATCGGCCAGCACTGGATGTACGGCGGCAAGCACGTCCTGATCATCTTCGACGACCTGTCGAAGCAGGCCGAGGCCTACCGCGCCGTGTCGCTGCTGCTCCGCCGCCCGCCGGGCCGCGAGGCCTACCCGGGCGACGTCTTCTACCTGCACTCGCGTCTGCTCGAGCGGTGCGCGAAGCTGTCCGACGAGCTGGGCGCCGGCTCGATGACGGGTCTTCCGATCATCGAGACGAAGGCGAACGACGTCTCGGCGTACATCCCGACCAACGTGATCTCGATCACCGACGGCCAGATCTTCCTCCAGTCCGACCTCTTCAACGCCAACCAGCGTCCGGCGGTCGACGTGGGTATCTCGGTCTCGCGCGTCGGCGGTGACGCGCAGGTGAAGTCGATCAAGAAGGTGTCGGGCACGCTGAAGCTGGAGCTCGCGCAGTATCGCTCGCTCGAGGCCTTCGCGATGTTCGCCTCCGACCTCGACGCCGCGTCGCGTCGTCAGCTGTCGCGCGGTGCGCGCCTGACCGAGCTGCTCAAGCAGCCGCAGTACTCGCCGTACCCCGTGGAGGAGCAGGTCGTCTCGATCTGGGCTGGCACGAACGGCAAGCTCGACAAGATCGAGGTCGAAGACGTGCTGCGCTTCGAGCGCGAGCTGCTCGACTACCTGCGCCGCAACACCAAGGTGCTCGACACGCTGCGCGAGACGAACGTGCTGGACGACGACACGGTCGCCGAGCTCGACAAGCAGACCGACAACTTCCTCCTGGAGTTCCAGGGCGGCAAGGGCCACGCCATCGGCGCCCCCGGCCACGAGGAGCACGCTGCGGCCGAGGCCGACGACGTCAACCAGGAGAAGATCGTCAAGGGTCGTCGCGCGTAATCGCGTGAGGTACTGATTCATGGGCGCTCAACTCAGGGTCTACAAGCAGAAGATCTCTTCTGCTCAGACGACCAAGAAGATCACGAAGGCGATGGAACTCATCGCGGCTTCGCGCATCCAGAAGGCGATGGCACGCGTCAAGGCGTCCACCCCCTTCGCGCGAGCCGTGACGAGGGCCGTGTCCGCCGTCGCGACGCACTCGAACGTCGACCACCCGCTCACGCGTGAGCCCGAGACGATCCGCCGCTCCGCGGTCGTGATCTTCTCGTCCGATCGCGGTCTCGCCGGTGCCTTCAACTCGCAGATCCTCCGTGAGGGTCTCGAGGTGGCGGAGCTGCTGCGCGAGCAGGGCAAGGAGCCGGTGTTCTACCTCATCGGACGCAAGGCGGTGGGCTACTTCCAGTTCCGTCGCATCGAGGCGGCCGCGGAGTGGACCGGCGACACCGACACCCCGTCCTTCCACACCGCGGAGGAGATCTCGCAGACGCTTCTCGAGGCCTTCAACCGCGGTGGCGAGGACGGCGGCGTCGACGAGATCACCCTCGTCTACAACCGCTTCGTCAGCATGATGACGCAGTCGCCGGAGTCCGTGCGCCTGCTGCCGCTGGAGATCGCGGAGGCCGACGACTCGGAGGCGGGCAGCACGGTCTACCCGCTGTACGAGTTCGAGCCGGATGCCGAGACGGTGCTCGACGCGATCCTGCCGGTGTACATCCAGAGCCGCGTCTTCAACGCCCTCCTGCAGTCGTCCGCCGCCAAGCAGGCGGCCACGCAGAAGGCGATGAAGTCGGCCAGCGACAACGCCGACAAGCTCATCACCGACTACACCCGTCTGCGCAACAACGCGCGTCAGGCGGAGATCACGCAGCAGATCGCGGAGATCGTCGGCGGCGCCGACGCCCTCTCGTCGAGCAAATAGACCATCAGGAAAGAGACGAAGAAATGACCACCACCGCCACGGCTGACCAGCCGGCGACCGCGGTCGTCGGGCGCGTCGCGCGCGTCAACGGTCCGGTTGTCGACATCGAGTTCCCGCACGACTCGATCCCCGACATCTACAACGCGCTGAAGACCACCATCGTGATCGGCGAGGAGTCGACCGAGATCACGCTCGAGGTCGCACAGCACCTCGGCGACGACCTGGTGCGCGCCATCGCCCTCAAGCCGACCGACGGCATCGTCCGCGGTCAGGAGGTGCGTGACACCGGTGAGGCCATCTCGGTCCCCGTCGGTGACATCACCAAGGGCAAGGTCTTCAACGTGATCGGCGAGGTCCTCAACGGCGAGCCCGGTGAGACCATCGAGGTCACGGAGCGCTGGCCCATCCACCGCAAGGCCCCGAACTTCGACCAGCTCGAGTCGAAGACCACGATGTTCGAGACGGGCATCAAGTCGATCGACCTCCTCACCCCGTACGTGCAGGGTGGAAAGATCGGTCTGTTCGGTGGCGCCGGTGTCGGCAAGACCGTCCTCATCCAGGAGATGATCCAGCGCGTCGCCCAGGACCACGGTGGTGTGTCGGTGTTCGCCGGTGTCGGTGAGCGCACCCGTGAGGGCAACGACCTCATCCACGAGATGGAGGAGGCGGGCGTCTTCGACAAGACCGCGCTCGTGTTCGGCCAGATGGACGAGCCGCCGGGGACGCGTCTGCGCGTCGCCCTCTCGGCTCTGACGATGGCGGAGTACTTCCGTGACGTGCAGAAGCAGGATGTGCTGCTCTTCATCGACAACATCTTCCGCTTCACGCAGGCCGGTTCCGAGGTCTCCACGCTGCTGGGCCGCATGCCCTCCGCCGTGGGGTACCAGCCGAACCTCGCCGACGAGATGGGCCTCCTCCAGGAGCGCATCACCTCGACGCGTGGTCACTCGATCACCTCGCTGCAGGCGATCTACGTGCCGGCCGACGACTACACCGACCCGGCTCCGGCCACGACCTTCGCGCACCTCGACGCGACGACCGAGCTCTCCCGTGAGATCGCGTCGAAGGGTCTGTACCCGGCCATCGACCCGCTGACCTCGACGTCGCGCATCATGGACCCCCGCTACCTGGGCGAGGACCACTACCGCGTGGCGACCACGGTCAAGCAGATCCTCCAGAAGAACAAGGAGCTGCAGGAGATCATCGCGATCCTCGGTGTCGATGAGCTCTCCGAGGAAGACAAGATCGTCGTGTCGCGCGCACGTCGCATCCAGCAGTTCCTCTCGCAGAACACCTACATGGCGAAGAAGTTCACGGGTGTCGAGGGTTCGACAGTTCCGCTCAAGGAGACCATCGAGTCGTTCGACGCGATCACCCGCGGTGACTTCGACCACGTCGCCGAGCAGGCCTTCTTCAACGTCGGTGGCATCTCCGACGTGGAGGAGCGCTGGGCGCAGATCCAGAAGGAGAACGCCTGATCATGGCGCTCAACGTCAGCCTCGTCTCCGCCGACGCGGAGGTCTGGACGGGTGAGGCGAGCCTCGTGGTCGCCAAGACCGTCGAGGGCGAGATCGGCTTCATGTCCGGTCACGAGCCGGTGCTGGCCATCCTCGCCGAGGGCCAGGTCCGGATCACCCAGACCGACGGCGCCAAGGTGCTCGCCAACGCGCAGGACGGCTTCCTCTCCATGGAGGGCGACGTTCTGACCATCGTGGCGGGCAACGCGGCTCTCATCGCCTGACAGTCCTGAACATCGCGTCCGCCTCGGCACCCTCGGGTGTCGAGGCGGACGCGTCTGCGTTACGAGGTGCCATGAAGATCCTGCTTCCGCCGTCCGAGACCAAGCGTCCCGGAGGCACGGGCGCGCCGCTCGACCTCGGTGTCCTGCCGCTGCCGTCTCTCGCTGAGCATCGCGCGGCCGTGCTCGACGCCCTGGTCGAGCTCGCGGCCGACGAGGAGGCCGCCCGCCGTGTTCTCAAACTGAGCGAGCGGCAGCTCGACGACATCGCGCACAACCGCGCTCTCCGCAGCGCGCCGACCATGCCGGCGATCGACCGCTACACCGGCGTGCTGTTCGACGCCCTCGACGCGGCCTCGCTCTCCCCGGCGTCACGGCGGTGGGCGGACGCCCACGTGTGGATCCAGAGCGCGCCGTTCGGTCCGGTCGGCGCGCTCGACCCGATCCCGACCTACCGCCTCGCCGCGGGAACGTCGCTTCCCGGGGTGCCGCCGCTCCGGCGTCACTGGGCGGAAGCCACGACCTCGGCGATCGGGGACGAGGCGCCGTCGTTCGTCCTCGACCTGCGCAGCGAGGCGTACGTGGGTCTCGGACCCGTGCCCGCATCGGTGCCCTCGGCGTATGTGCGCGTGGTCACCGAGCAGGGCAGAGCGCTGAACCACTTCAACAAGAAGTCGAAGGGCCTCCTGGTGCGCGCACTCGCGGAGGACCGACCGCGCATCGGCTCCCGCCGGGCACTGCTGCGGTGGGCGGAGGCGCGGGGCGTCGTGCTGCGCGAGACCAACCACCCCGGCGAGCTGGAACTCGTCGTCGCGGAGTGAGACCGGTTCGCGGCGCGGGACGTCAGCGAGGGTCCTGCGCGCGGCGGCGGTGACGCGCTAGTGTAAGCAGCGCATCACCCGGGAATATCAGCCTTCTGGAGGGGAACCTTGGACGACTACTACGATTACGGCATCTCAGGCGGCGCACTCGTCGCGCTGACGCTGCTGTACACGATCCTGCCGCTCATCGTGTACGCGATCTACGCCTGGTTCTACATGAAGGTCTTCGAGAAGGCCGGTGTCCAGGGCAAGTGGCGTGCCTGGGTCCCGGTCTACAACTCGATGATCTTCTACAAGCTCGGCGACCTCAGCCCGTGGCTCGTGCTGTACCTCATCGGCGCCGGCGTGGTCGGGGCGATCATCCCGGTCCTGGGCTGGTTCCTCATCCTCCCGCTCGTCGGCATCGCCGGCCGTGTCCTCGACCTCATCGCCGCGTGGCGGGTCGGACTGAAGCTGCAGAAGGATGCGGTCTGGGTCATCCTGTACTTCTTCCTCCCGCCGGTGTGGCTGGGTATCAACGCCTTCGACAAGTCGCGGTGGAACCCCAACATCCAGCCCGCCTCGTGGGCCGGGAACGGCTTCCTCGGCGATCGCACGGTGTGGGACGGCATCCCGGTCCAGCCCTCCGCGACCGCGGCGCCGCAGGGGTACGGTGCCCCGCAGGGCTACGGTCAGCAGCCCCAGGGCTACCCGCAGCAGCCCCAGGGCTATGCGCCGCCGCAGCCCGGGTTCACGGCTCCGCCGGCTCCCGGCTACGCCC
>NZ_SSDM01000240.1:0-10385 GCF_004794375.1 Microbacterium sp. K35
AACGACTACATCGCCGCGGCGATCCGCGCAGCCACGGCCCGCAGCTCCTCGGTGTCGACGGCGATCACTCCGCCGTGGTCGATGCTCAGCCCGCCCACCGGTCGCCTCCCAGGCAGTGGTCGCGCACACCGCGGAGCCGTTCGACCTCGGCAGACGCGGCGTGGTGCTGCCGCTCGATCCCCTCGTGCAGCGCCCGGAGCGCTGCGGACTCCCACGCCGTGTCGTCGACCACCGCGCGCAGCGTGCCGACGGCGTCGTTCAGCGCGTGCAGCGCATCGCCCAGATGGCTCGAGGCGCGGATGCGGGCCCAGACGTGCGGTGGAGTGTCGAAGGTGGTGGCGGTGAACGCGGTCATGGCTCCACCCTGCGCCGGTGCCGACATGGCTCCCGACCCGGTTCGCAGTGCCCGTGAAGAGATCGCGCGGATGCACAGACGTGCAGGAAGGGCGGGTCCCGCGAGGCCGCCGCTGTGCAGGAGGCGCCCCGACCGGCAGAATGGTCACCGTGACAGCCCAGGATCCCTTCCGCGTGATCTTCGTCTGCACGGGCAACATCTGCCGCTCCCCCATGGCCGAGGTCGTGTTCCGCGACCTCGCGGAACGCCAGGGCCTCGGCGCGCGGATCGTCTCGCGCAGCGCGGGCACGGGCGACTGGCACCTGGGCGAGCGCGCCGACCACCGCACGATCGACTCGCTCGCGCGCCGCGGCTACGACGGCTCGCAGCACCGCGCCAAGCAGTTCACGTTCGCGTCGTTCGCGGAGAACGACCTCGTGGTCGCGCTCGACCGCACGCACGAGCGCATCCTGCGGGAGTGGGCGCGCGACGAAGACGAGGAGGGCAAGGTCACGCTCCTGCTCTCGTTCGACCCGAACGCGCCGAGCCCCGACGTGCCGGACCCCTACTACGCGGGCGCCGAGATGTTCGATTCGGTGCTCGGTATGATTGAGACCGCCACGCGGGGGCTGTTCCGCCAGCTCGAACCCGCTCTGCGCCCGCCCCGCACGCCCCGACTCTGAGGGGCCCGATCAGGAGGACTCCCCTGACTTTCCAGCCCTCGCTCCCGCCGCAGCCCCTGAGCCCCCTCGACGGTCGCTACCGCGGTGCCGTCACCGGACTCGCCGACTTCCTCTCCGAAGCCGGGCTCAACCGCGCGCGCGTCGAGGTCGAGGTGGAATGGCTGATCGCGCTCACCGACCGCTCGCTCTTCGAGACGAGCCCGCTGTCGGACGCCGACAAGGAGCGCCTGCGCGCGCTGTACCGCGACTTCGGCCAGGCCGAGATCGACTGGCTCGCCGAGAAGGAGGCCATCACGCAGCACGACGTGAAGGCCGTGGAGTACCTGGTGCGCGACCGTCTCTCGACGCTCGGACTCGACGCGATCGCCGAGCTCACGCACTTCGCCTGCACGAGCGAGGACATCAACTCCGCCTCCTACGCCCTCACCGTCAAGCGCGCGGTCGAGGAGGTCTGGCTCCCGGCCCTCGACACCGTGATCGCGAAGCTGCGCGAGCTGGCGGTCGAGCACGCCGACGCCGCGATGCTGTCCCGCACGCACGGCCAGCCCGCCACGCCCTCGACCATGGGCAAGGAGCTCGCGGTGTTCGCGTGGCGGCTGGAGCGCGTCCGTGCGCAGATCGCCGGCACCGACTACCTCGCGAAGTTCTCCGGCGCGACCGGCACCTGGTCGGCACACCTGTCCGCCGACCCCGACGCCGACTGGCCCACCATCGCCCGCGAGTACATCGAGGGCCTGGGGCTCGGCTTCAACCTCCTGACGACGCAGATCGAGTCGCACGACTGGCAGGTCGAGCTCTACGACCGCGTGCGGCACGCCGGTGGCATCCTGCACAACCTCGCCACCGACATCTGGACGTACATCTCGCTCGGCTACTTCGCGCAGATCCCGGTCGCCGGTGCCACGGGCTCGTCGACCATGCCGCACAAGATCAACCCGATCCGCTTCGAGAACGCCGAGGCGAACCTGGAGATCTCCGGCGCCCTGTTCGCGTCGCTCGGGCAGACCCTCGTCACGAGCCGCCTGCAGCGCGACCTCACCGACTCCACCACGCAGCGCAACATCGGTGTCGCGTTCGGGCACTCGCTGCTCGCGCTCGACAACCTGCGCCGGGGACTCAACGCGATCTCGCTCTCGCGCGACGTGCTGCTCGCCGACCTCGACGGCAACTGGGAGGTGCTGGCCGAGGCGATCCAGACGGTCATCCGGGCCGAGGTGGTCGCCGGGCGCTCCACCATCACCGACCCGTACGCGCTGCTCAAGGAGCTCACGCGCGGGCACCGCGTCGGCGCGGCCGAGCTCGCGGCATTCGTCGAGGGTCTGGAGATCGGCGACGCCGCCAAGCAGCGCCTGCTCGCCCTGACCCCCGCGACCTACACGGGTATCGCCGAGCGCCTCGCCCGCTGAGCCCGCGCGCGGTCAGCCGGAGTACGACTCCACGCGGTCGCGCGGCATGAACGACGCCGCGAGCAGGGTGAGCAGCGCGGTCACGGCGACCGCGATGAACACCCCGACCGACGCGTGCACGATCGTGCCGGGGTCGTCCGGCCCTGCCCCCTGGGAGATGATCGCGTTCGAGATCGCCCCGAACACGGCCACCCCGACCGCGCTGCCTGCCGAGCGGGCGAACGCGTTCATGCCGGTCACGGCGCCGCGCTCACCCCACTCCACCGACGACTGCGCGGCGATCAGGGTCGGCGCCGCGCTCCACCCCAGGCCGAAGCCCAGCACGAACGCGATCACGGCGAGCACGTACGGGTTCGGCCACGACGCGACCGAGGCCAGGACGATCGCCGCGACCGAGGCGATGCTCATGCCGATCAGCGTGGTGCGGCGGAAGCCGATGCGCAGGTACAACCGCCCCACGTTGGCCGCGGCGATGGGCCACCCGAGCGTGAGCGCGGCCACGGCGAGGCCCGACAGCAGCGGCACGATGCCGAGCGAGCCCTCCAGGTAGGTGGGCGCGAAGCTGGTCACGCCGATCATGAGCGCCCCCACGCCGAGCGACACCAGGGTCGTGGTGAGGATGAGCCGGCGCGAGACGAGCCGCAGGTCGACGATCGGCTCCGGTGCCCGCCGCTCCACCAGCGCGAACAGCACCAGGGCCGCGATCCCCGCCCCGAAGCACAGCGCGCTCGGCGCCGACAGCCACTCCCAGGCGTTGCCGCCCTCGAGCAGCCCGAGGATCACCCCGGTCAGGCCGACCGTCAGCAGCACGGCCCCGAGGTAGTCGATGCGGTGCCGTTGCGTCTGCTTCTGCTCCGTGTACCGCCGCAGCAGCACCCACGCGGCGAGCAGGCACAGGGGGATGTTGATCAGGAAGATCCAGCGCCACGCGTCGAGCTGGGCGAACACGCCGCCGAGGGCCGGTCCGACCACCGACGACACCGCCCACACGCTGGCGATGTAGCCCTGCACCTTCGCGCGCTCGGCGACCGTGTAGATGTCGCCGACGATCGTCATCGACATGGGGGCGACGGCTCCGGCGCCGAGCCCCTGGACCACCCGGAACGCGATGAGCGCCGGCATGCTCCACGCGAGACCGCAGAGGACCGAGCCGAGCAGGAACAGGGCGATGCCGAGCAGGATGATGGGCTTGCGTCCGACCGTGTCCGCGAAGCGCGAGTAGATGGGCACGCTCACGGCCTGGGCGAGCAGGTACACCGAGAAGAGCCACGGGAACTGCTGGTAACTGCCGAGGTCGCGCACGATGCTGGGCACGGCGGTGGCCAGGATCGTGGCGTCGATCGCGATGAGACCCGTCGAGAGCATCAGCGCCGCGAGCACCGGTCCGCGTTCCGAGCGGAGTCCGACGGAGGCGCGATCGATGGGGGTGCTCACGTCAGGCACAAGCCGCCCGCCCGCCGGAGTATTCCGACGGACGGGCGGCCGAGGGTCGTCACTTCGCGGTGCCGGAGCGCCCGGGGGCCTGGTCGTCGCTGTCGGGCTTCTCGCCCGGCTCCGCGTCGTACAGCACCGGCCGGTCGATGGTCTTGGTCACATCGGCCGGGTCGACCGCGAGGATCAGCATCGCGAGGATCAGCAGGGTGACGATGAACGCGGAGCCACCCACGACCAGGCTCAGGGCCAGCGGCGTGAGCCCTTCGTACGTGCCGTTCGCGATGGCCGTGTTCACGCGCAGGGTGAAGGCACCGGTCGACACCAGCGTGACCACCATCGCGAACACGCCGCAGCCCAGCGCGATGCCGAGCAGGTGGAGCGGACGCAGGATGTCCCGCCGGGTGGGCTTCTCGTCGCTCATCGCTCTCCTCCGTGCTGGACCGGCTCGCTCTGGTCGTCGTGGGGGACCTCCGGCGCGTCGGCGCGCTTCGGGGTCAGTCCCGCAATGCCGAGGAAGACGGCGACGATCGCCGCGTAACCGCCGAACATGCCCACGCCCAGGATGATGCCGGAGAGCACGAACGTGCCCGCCGCGTCGATCGTGTACTCCTGCACGAACCCGGCCGGGATCAGCAGCATCACCACCGCCAGCAGGAGCGTCAGCGCGCCGACCGTGATCGCGTCGCGGGCGAGCATCCCGCCCACGCGACGCGCCCGGATGCCCGCGAGCAGCTCGATCCCGCCGCTGAGCACCGCCCACGAGATCACCACCACGAAGAACACGTCGTCCGTGCGCCAGGCGGGGACGCCGCTCGCCATGCCGGCGAGGGCGCTCACCACGGCGAGCAGGATGGAGGACCAGCGCGAACCCGCGGGCAGCACCAGCCAGGCGGCCAGCACGTGCACGAGCGCCGTCACCAGCACGAACCCGCTGAACACCGACAGCCCCACCGGGGCGGAGTGATCCGACGAGAAGGTGATCATGAGGGCGGCGACGGCCGCGAACAGTGCGCGCAGCAGTTGCACGTGGCGCATGGTGAACGCGCGAGCAGGGGCAGACATGCAGAGTCCTCCGGGGTTTCCCCCCAGTCTACGCGGGGGCGGGAGACGCCAGCGCCGGGCGGATGCGCGTGAAGCCCGGCGGATCTCCCCAGATCGATTGCCGGGCTTCACGACATACGCAGCACGGGGGGCGTCACTGCGTCGGGCCGGACGGTCGCGGGGTCGGGCACCTCCCCCACACGTCAGAGCCCAGTGACCCACGTGCTCGCTCGGTCCCCTGAAGCGTGCTCGCGCGGTCTTATGCTCACTCTAGGGAAGTGTTCTTCACATACCGGACGGGGGGTTGTGATGGAGTACACGAACGGTGGCGTGCCGCGCCCACCCGGGCGCAGCGCCTTCGCCAGGGCACTGCGCGACGCGATCAACGCGAGACCCGTGACGCTCTCCTGGCTGCAACGCCAGCTCAAGGCACGCGGCAACCGGGTGTCGATGGCCACGCTGAGCTACTGGCGCTCCGGGTCTCGCCGGCCGGAGGGCGCGCAGTCGCTCGCGGCCCTGGCCGACATCGAGGACCTGCTCGGGCTGGAGGACGCCGCGCTCAGCCGTCTGCTCCGCCCCAACCGCACCGGACCGCTCGGGGTGAGCGGCTTCCCCATCGACCACCGCGAGATCGAGCAGGCCGTGATCGACGCCTACACGGCGATGGGCAGCCCGTACCCCGACACGTCACGCGAGCTGACCACGCACTCGGTCACCGACGTCGACGAGCGGGGCAACGTGTCCTTCTGCTCCACCAGGAGCATCGTGCAGTCCACGACCGGCACCATCCATGCGATCCCGTTCCTGGAGATCATGCCGGGGCTGCCCTCCCCTGCCCCCATCCTGCGGGCGGTGTCGGGCGGCCGTTTCACCCGCCACTACTCGCACCCGGGCGGCGAGGTGCACGGCGCGCTGTTCGAGCTGGACGTGCCGCTCGAGGCGCCCGACACGGCGATGGTCGAGTGGTCGGTGGAGTACCCGCCGGGGTCGCCGCCGTCGCGCGACACCGGGCACGCGGTGGGCCGCCAGTGCCGGGAGCTGCTGGTGTGGACGCGATTCCACCCCGACGCGGTGCCCGACTGGTGCGAAGAGGTCGTGGAGACCCCGGACGGCCGCTCGGTCTCGCCCGTCCCGCTCACCCGCGGCACCTCCGTGCACCAGGTGCGGCGCGCGTTCGGCCCGGGCGCCCTCCAGCTGCGCTGGGGGTACGGGCCCGCGGACGCGGAGGTTCAGCCGGGCTGATCGCCCGTCGCGACCGGACGACCGGGGGTGTTCGACCACTGGCTCCACGAGCCGGGGAACACCCGGGCGTCGATGCCGACCTCGTGCAGCACGAGCGCCGTGTGCGCCGCGGTGACGCCGGAGCCGCAGTACGCCGCAACAGGGGTGCCGCGGGTGACGCCGACCCCTTCGAGCGTGGCGAGCACGGTGTCGCGGTCGAGCACCCGGCCGTCCGCATCGAGATGCAGACCGGTCGGGAGGTTGATGGCACCGGGGATGTGTCCGGCCACCGGGTCGAGCGGCTCGGTCTCGCCGCGGTAGCGCTCGGGCGCGCGCACGTCGAGGAGCACGCCCGACTCCGGGAACGCAGCGGCCTCGTCGATCGTGAGGGCGTCGTCGCCGATCTCGTCGAGCACCACATCGCCCGGCTCCGGGATCACGTCGTCGGTCGCGGTGCCGTACCCGGCGGCCGTCCAGGCGCGGAGCCCGCCGTCGAGCACGCGCACACGAACACCGGCCTGCCGGAGCAGCCACCACGCGCGAGCCGCCGCGAGCCCCTTCGTGTCGTCGTACGCCACGACCGTGTCGCCCTCGCGCACGCCCCACCGGCGCGCGGCCGCCTGGAGCGTGGCGGTCGACGGCAGTGGGTGGCGCCCCGCGTCCGGCTCGCCGTGCGTGGACAGCTCCGTGTCCAGAGCCGCGAACACCGCGCCGGGGATGTGACCGGTGAGGTAGTCGGCGTGCCCGGCCTCCGGTCGATCGAGACGCCAGCGCACGTCGATCACGCGGACGGGCGCCTCACCGGCGAGGAGGTCGTGCAGTTCGGTCGCGGAGACGAGGTCGCTCATGCTGCGAGGCTACCGACTCCCCGTGCGTCTTCGGTTCGTCGCGTCATCCGACGACACGGCCGAGAAGCGTCGCGGGAAGCGCGCACGAATCAGCGCCAGCGCAGCGGCAAGCTCAGGTGCGCGGAACATCGCCAATGCCGAGACGTAGACCGCCCCACTGAGCAGACCGATCGCGATCGTCCCGAGAACACCCGGGAGCTTGTCACTGACGAACCAACCAGCCTGACCGCCGAGTGCGAGATACAACGCCCACCCCGCGAGTGTCGCTGGCACTGCTGCCAAGAGACACCGCGCCAGTGGGCGAACCCAATCTTGGACGTGAAGACCGCCGAGTCTCCGCCGGAGCAACACCACCGCGATTGCGCTCTGGCCGATCGACGCGACCGACTGCCCCAGAGCGACGGCTGCTGCAAGTGATGTGACCGGGAGGATATGCAGCTCATGGAGCAGCCACGCGAGGCTGGCGGTCGCGATCACGACTGCGGTCTGGAAGAGCGTGAACCAGAACGGCGTACGTGTATCTCCGAGCGCATAAAAGGTCCGCTGCACGATAAATAGAACGGCGAGCGGTACCAAACTCAACAAGTAGCAGCAAAGGACGAGAGAGGCCTCCGCTGCATCGTGTGGTGAATTCGTAAAGACGCGCGAAGCGGGCACGGCAGCCGCGACTAAGGCCGACAGTGCTGCGAACAAGAAGAACCCCAGTGTTCTGATGCTCCGCGAAATGTCCCGCCTCATCTCGGGATATGCGCCGAGCGACGCGTGCTCGGACAATCGCGTGTAATAGGGGGTTCCGATCGACAGCACGATGATCGAATACGGCAGCATGAAGACGAGCCAGGCATTGCTCATCACGGCCGATGCGGCGCCCTGGCCGGATGCCTCGTTTGCGACCCAGCTCTGATAGAAGCCCGCGCCGAGGCTGACCAATGCCATAAGAAGAGTCCAGCTCGCAACGCGGCCAAGATCGCCCAGCTGGGCGCCCCGCCACCGGAAGTCGATCTCCAGCCGGATAGCGGTTCTCCTCCAGAAGAGAAGGAGGACCAGCGCTTGCAGGGCAATGCCGCCGGTCGCTACGCCGCCTAGTGACGCGATCATGCCCGGGCTCCATTCCGCCACTCGCGCAAGGTTCTCGCCGAATGCCATACCGATGAGCAGGAATCCGATGATCGACAAGATGTTGTTCGCCACCGGCGCCCAGGCGAACGGGCCAAAAATGCCCTTGGCATTCAGCACCTCACCGAGCAGCGCATACAAGCCGTAGAAGAAGATCTGCGGGAGACACCAATACGCGAACGCGGTGGCGAGGGCGATCTGAGCGGTGTTCTCAGGGCGCAACTGCAAGGAGACCAGCCAGGGTGCCACAACGACGGCCGCGCCCGTCATCAGCAGGAAAATAGCTCCGCCAATCGTGACCAGCTTCGATACAAACTCCTCGCCGTCTTGGCGCCGCGATGCTCGGACGATCTGGGGCACGATCACGGCCGTGAGGATACCGACGGAGATCAGCCCGAAGATGCTGTTAGGAAGTTGGTTCGCCACGGAGAACGCGTCGGCGACCGCCGATCTGTTCGAGCCGACCACACCGACGAGAACGACCGTCCGCAGGAGACCGGTTACCCGGGAAGCAAGAGTGCCCGCTCCGAGCATGATGCTTCCGCGTTCCACCCCGACCATCCGCTCCTCGGTTCCGCCGTCGGGGGCCGATGATGTCACGTCGCTTCTCCTTCGAGTAGCGAGATGCCCGGGTTTATTCGCGGACCCCGTCGGGAATAGAAGCGGGCGGCGGGCGTTGCACCCCGCATGATTGAAAGTTCAACCGTCGCGCCGGCTGCCACCGAACGGACCCGCGTGCGGGTGCCGCTGCGCTTCGGCGACGGGTACACCACCACGGCCGACGTCGTGACCTTCGACGGACTGGTCGACGGACGCGAGCACCTGCTGCTCGGCCTCGGCGACTGGCGCGCGGCGCTCGACCGCGCGGCCGAGGGCGGCGATGCCCCGCTCGTCCGCCCGCACAGCGAGTGCCTCACCGGCGACGTGTTCGGCTCCGAGCGCTGCGACTGCGGCCCCCAGCTGCGCGAAGCGGTCGAGCGGATCGCCGAGCAGGGCGGGTTCCTGCTGTATCTGCGCCAGGAGGGTCGCGGCATCGGCCTCTACGCCAAGCTCGACGCCTACGCGCTGCAGGACGCCGGTCTCGACACGTACGAGGCGAACGTCGCCCTGGGTCACGGCGAGGACGAGCGCGACTACACGGTCGCCGCCCAGATGCTCCGCGCCGTCGGGGTCGACGGCATCCGTCTGCTGAGCAACAACCCCGACAAGGCCGTGCAGCTCGAGGCGCTGGGCATCCGCGTGACCGAGCGCGTGCCCACCGGCGTGCACCTGTCGGAGTCGAACTCGCGCTACCTGCAGGCCAAGCGCGACCACACCGCGCACACGATCGACCTGTCGGCGGCGTGACCGGCGGGGAGGACACCATGACGGCCCAGCGCTCGGAGCGTCGGCTCGACGACACGGAGATGACGACGTGGCTGCCCGTCATCCGCTTCGTGCAGCTGCTGCCCCAGGTGCTCGACCGCACGCTCAAGGACGAGGTGGGCCTGAATCACGCGCGCTACGCGATCATGGTCACGCTCGCGGGGCGCGACGACGGCGCGGTCACCATGACGGAACTCGCACGCATCGCCGGTCTGAGCCGTTCGCGGCTGAGTCACGCGCTCGACTCCCTCGAGGAGCGGGGCTGGGTCGAGCGCACGTCGTGCAGTACTGACAAGCGCACGCTGTCGGCCGCGCTCACCCCCGCGGGCAGGGAGATGCTGCGCACCGCCGCCCCCGTGCACGTGGAGCAGGTGCGCGAGCTGGTACTCGACCCGCTCACCCCCGCGGAACGCGAACAGCTCCAGTCGATCCTCACGAAGCTGCTCCCGGGTGTGACCGCGGCGCTCTGAGGCGTTCTGCTCTGAGCAGAACGCCTCGAACCCCGCCGAGCGCCCGGATTATCGTGAGGCATGGCCGACATCGTCCCGTTCCCCCGCGCTCCCCGTCCCGCCCGTCCCCAGCCGAGCGACCCCGAGCCGCTGTGGCGGCAGCTGCTGGGCGACCAGCTCCGCCGTCGGCGGCACGACCGCGAGGAGACCCTCACCGCCACCGCCGAGAAGGCCGGGGTGTCGCCGCAATACCTCTCCGAGGTCGAGCGCGGGCTCAAGGAGCCGTCGAGCGAGATGATCGCCGCGATCGCCGGAGCCCTCGACACGAGCCTGGTCGAGCTGACCAGCGCCGTGGCCGACGACCTGCGCGCGACTGCGGCCTCGGCATCGGCATCGGCTGCGGTCTCGGCCTCGCGCGGCGCCTTCGCCCTCGCGGCCTGACCTCCCCGGTGGAGCCCGGGTTCGCCGCCGCCCGCGACGCCTGCCCC